>NZ_AXCC01000014.1:0-104395 GCF_000475315.1 Marinobacter sp. EN3 | reverse complement strand
CCTTCAGCGGTTTACGCACCTAGTCTGAATATTCGCTTCGCGAACGTCCACATCCCCGGCAAGACTCAACAAAAGCGAACACTCCCCCCGCTGCAATATGAGCCAATTTCCCACTGCTCTGAAAAACCTACGCCCAGTCTGTCTCGATATCAATAATTTGAGCCACACCCCAGATGTCGGCCATGAAATCGCAGATGCTGCTCGATAAAGCTCGAGATAAAGAAGTAGCTGTGGTCGTAGCCCTCCCGGAAATTGAGCTCCAGCGGGTAATTGCTGGTGCTGGCTGCGGCCGCAAGCGCCTCTGGCCGAAGTTGATCAGTCAGAAAGTTATCCGCGTCCCCCTGGTCGACCAGTGCCGGTACGAACTGTGTTGCATCCCGCATCAGCAGGCTGGCGTCGTATTCGGCCCAACGCGAGCTGTCTTTGCCCAGGTAGGCAGTAAAGGCCTTTTTGCCCCATGGGCAGTTTACCGGGTTGCTGATCGGGCTGAAGGCCGACACGGACTGGTACCGCGCCGGGTTGCGCAGAGCCAGAACCAGGGCGCCATGACCACCCATTGAATGGCCCGCAATCGAGCGTTGATTCGTTACCGGGAAAACAGATTCGATCAGTGCAGGCAGCTCATTGAGAGCATAGTCGTACATGCGGTAGTGGGGATGCCATGGGCTTTCGGTCGCGTTTACATAGAAGCCCGCCCCCTGGCCAAGATCGTAGCTTTCATCGTCGGCAACGTGATCGCCCCGGGGGCTGGTATCCGGTGCCACGATGGCCATGCCCAGTTCTGCAGCCGCGCGATGGGCGCCGGCTTTCTGCATGAAGTTTTCGTCTGTGCAGGTGAGGCCGGAAAGCCAGTAAAGCACCGGCACTTTCTGTCCGTTGGCAACCTGCGGTGGCAGGTAGATGGCGAAGCGCATAGCGCAGCCAAGGCTTTCGGACGGATGGCTGTACTGTTTGTGCCAGCCACCAAAACTTTTGTTACTGCTCAGGTTTTCAAGGGTCATTGGACACTCCGTTGCGGGGCGGCCCGCCGAAGTGGCGGGCCGCCCTCACCATCACTTGTCGAAATGGATAACGCTGCGAATGCTCTTGCCTTCGTGCATCAACTCAAAGGCTTCGTTGATGTCATCGAGGCCCATGGTGTGGGTGATGAAATCATTCAGCTTGAACTCCCCTTGCATGTAGCGTTCAACAATGCCGGGTAGCTCGGAACGGCCTTTGACCCCGCCGAAGGCGGATCCTCTCCAGACGCGACCGGTAACGAGCTGGAACGGGCGGGTGGAAATTTCCTGGCCTGCCCCGGCAACGCCAATAATGACCGACTCGCCCCATCCCTTGTGGCAACATTCCAGTGCGGACCGCATGACATCCACGTTGCCGATGCATTCGAAGGAATAATCCACGCCACCGTCAGTCAGTTCAACGATCACTTCCTGAATCGGCTTGTCATAGTCTTTGGGATTGATGCAGTCGGTTGCGCCAAGCTGTTGTGCCAGGTCGAATTTGCTGTCATTGATATCGATGGCAATGATTCGGCTCGCCTTGGCCATGGTCGCGCCAATAATCGCGGAGAGGCCGATGCCGCCGAGCCCGAAGATGGCCACTGTAGCGCCTTCTTCCACTTTGGCGGTGTTCATGACCGCGCCCATGCCGGTGGTTACGCCGCAGCCCAGCAGGCACACCTCTTCCAGCGGGGCTTCCTTGTTGACCTTTGCCAGCGAAATCTCCGGCAGAACGGTGTACTCGGAGAAGGTCGAGCAGCCCATGTAGTGATAGATGGGCTGGCCGTCCTTGTAGAAGCGGCTGGTGCCATCGGGCATCAGCCCCTTGCCCTGGGTTTCGCGGATTTTCCCGCACAGGTTGGTTTTGCCGGACAGGCAGAATTTGCACTCGCCACATTCGGGGGTATACAGGGGAATAACGTGATCGCCGACGGCAACGCTGGTAACGCCTTCACCAATCGCCTCTACAATGCCGCCGCCTTCATGGCCAAGGATGGCTGGAAAGTTGCCCTCGGGATCCTCACCCGAGAGGGTAAACGCATCGGTGTGGCATACACCGGTTGCGATCACTTTTATCCTTACTTCCCCTGCTTTCGGGGGCATCACGTCCACCTCTTCAACCGACAGTGGCTGACCGGGGCCCCAGGCAATTGCTGCTTTTGATTTGATCATCTCAGCCATAATGTTCTCCATTGGTCATTCAGGAAGGGCGGGACGCCCAAACGAAGGCCATATTGTATTTGTGGCCCTCTGATTGATAATCGCTGTTTTTATCAAATCACCTTTACGTGTGTGCAATAATCGGGTGGTGCAAAGCAAAAAGGGAAAACCATGTATCGCTGGGAAGGGGTAAACGAGTTTGTGGCGGTTGCTGAAACCGAGAGTTTCACGCGTGCCGCGAAGCGACTGGACGTGTCGACGGCACAGGTCAGCCGCCAGGTCAGTGCCCTGGAGGCCCGCTTAGCCACCCGGTTGTTCTACCGCACCACACGCCGGGTGTCGGTAACCGAGGCCGGACAGATCTTTTACCAGCACTGCCGGCAGGTACTAGACGCCCTGGAGCAGGCGGAACGCTCTATTACCAACATGCAGCTGGTCCCGCGAGGAAGACTAAGGCTGACTGCCCCGGTGACCTATGGAGAGAAATCCATTGCGCCGCTGGTCAATGACTTCGTTTTGCGATACCCCGAACTCGACGTGGACATGAAGCTTACCAACCAGACACTGGATCTGGTCGCTGAGGGGTACGATCTTGCCGTGCGCATGGGAAAGCTGCAGGATTCGACCTTGATGGCCCGGCGTCTCGCATCCCGAACCCTATACGTGTGTGCCTCGCCGGATTATCTCGCCACGCATGGCACGCCCCACTCGTTGTCCGAACTGGCGAACCACAACTGCCTGCTGGGAAACCTGGATTACTGGCGCTTCCAGGAATTGGGCCAGCCGCGCAACGTGCGGGTAACGGGGAACATCCGTTGCGACAGTGGCAGGGCCCTGCTTGATGCCGCCCTCAAGGGGATTGGCATTGTTCAGCTACCGGATTACTACGTTCAGAGCGCACTGGATTCCAGGCTGTTGATTCCGGTGCTGACTCATTACCAGGAAGACGATGACGGTATCTGGGCGGTGTATCCCCATAACCGTCATCTGTCGCCGAAGATAAGGCTGCTGCTGGATTTTCTTTCGGAATCCCTGAAACCTGGCGGTTCTCCGCTAGACGCAGCAAACGTGGATTATTAGGCAATGAACCGATGGGGTTGTGTATTGAAAGAACGGCGCTTTGCGACCGTAGCTCCCGTCTGAACCTCCGCAAGCCAGCCTGAATTGCCAAGGGTGTCAGTAGCACCGACCAAGCTGTAGGCCACACCTCAGCGCCAACGGTCGGCCAAACTGTGGGTTCAAGAACACTTTTGTTATACTCGCCGGATTCGACAATAAACCGGGTCATGGAATGGGCCGAACACGATGATGACCAAAAAGGATCTTCCCCTCCGTCAGTTGCTGAAGCTGCGCAATTCCTGGATAGCCTGGGTGGTATTCCTGGTGTCTGTGGTTGCGACGGTATTGCTTTGGCAGGTCTCCATCCGGCTGGTTGAAGATCGCACCGAGGCCCGATTCCGCACTCAGTCCCTGCAGCTTAAAACCGCGATTGAAGAACGCTTGCTCAATTACGAACAGGTTCTTGCCGGCAGTGCCGGTCTGTTTGCTGTCACCGGTAAAGTCACACGCGATCAGTGGAAAGAGTACGTCGACAACGTCGATATCAATCGTTATTACCCTGGCATTGAGGGTATCGGCTACGTGGAGCGTATTGGTGTCCGCGAAATGGCCGATCACATTGCCTCGGTTCGGGCGGAGGGGCTTTACAATTATCTGGTCAAGCCGCTGGGTACCGGGCCCTACTACTATCCCATGGTTTATCTGGAGCCGGGCACCGAGCGTAATCGCAAGGCGCTGGGTTATGACGCTTTCAGTGACCCCATCCACCGCACCGCCATGGAGCAGGCCCGGGATGACGCTATCCCGACGGTCACCGGCAAGGTTGTGCTGGTGCAGGAGTCGGTTGCCGAGGACCAGGCCGGTTTTCTGATGTACTACCCGGTGTTCCAGGGCGGCGAGATTCCGGAGATCCGGGCCGAGCGCCGCATGATGCTGGCCGGGTACGTGTTCAGTGCCTTCCGGATGAACAACCTGATCGACGGTATTGTTGGCCTGATATCGCCATTTCTGGATGTGCGCATTTACGACAGCGGGGTGGTGGCACGAGATACCCTGATGTATGGCTCCAATCTCGGTTCGCTGGACAACGAATTCAGCTTTGAAATGAGCCAGACCATCAGACACGGTGGCCGGGAATGGCTGCTGCAGACCCGTTCCACGCCGGCGTTTGATTATCTCGCCGCCGATCCACGGCCTCCTATTGTTCTCGGCTCTGGCCTGGCCATCAGTTTGCTGCTCTGGCTGTTCGTGCTGGCCCTGATTCGTTCCCGGCTGATTGCCCAGGTCAGCGCTGGCCGTTATCGCGCCATCACTGAGGGTGCAGCCAACGTCACCCTGGTCATGGATCGTCGTGGGCGCCCGCTCTATGCCAGCCCTTCCAGTCGTGACATCCTGGGATTCGATCCGGACAAGGTGGAAGCCCTGGAATTCGAGAAGCTGGTGCACATGGATGACTGGTCGCACCTGCAAAGAGGCTTTGAAGAGTCCATGGCCTCCCCGGGCAAACAGATGCCAGTGGTGCGTGCCCGGGTGCGCGATGCCGATGGCCAATGGCGTGATATGGAAGGCACCTTCACCGCGATGCTCTCGGTGCCTGGCGTCAACGGTGTGGTTCTGAGCCTTCGCGATCTTACCCAGCTCAAGGCGGCTCAGTCCGAACTGCACCGGCTGGCGTTCTACGATCCACTGACCGGGCTCGCCAACCGGCAGCTGTTCCGGGATCGGTTGAATCACGTGGTTCGTCGCAGTCGCCGAAGTGGCGAGGCGGCAGCCCTGATGTTCCTTGATCTGGACGGTTTCAAGCGCATCAACGATACCCTGGGGCACGATGCCGGTGACGAACTTCTGCGTCAGGTCGCGCAATGGCTGGAAGGCTGTGTCCGTGAGGAAGATTCTGTGGCCCGGCTCGGTGGCGACGAATTTGTGGTGTTGTTGTCCCGGATCAGCGGCTCTGAAGCCGCCGGCAAAGTGGCGGAAAACATTTTGCGGCGCCTGTGCCAGCGCATTCGACTGAACGACCATGAGGTAGGTGTGACCGTCAGCATCGGTATCACCATGATCCCTCACGATAGCGAAGATGCCGGGGCGTTGATGAAATATGCCGACCTGGCTATGTACCGCGCCAAGGAACTGGGGCGCAACACGTATCAGTTCTTCACGCCGGCCATGAACATCCAGGCCGCCCGTCGCTTGCTGCAGCAGGAAGAGCTGGCCACGGCACTCGATGGCGACCGGTTTGTTCTGCACTACCAGCCAAAAGTGGATCTGGCCACTCAGCGGGTGATCGGTGTGGAGGCTTTCCTGCGCTGGCATCATCCGGAAAAAGGCCTGGTCTCGGCCCAGCAGTTCATCACTCTGGCGGAAGAAACCGGGTTGATTATCCGCCTGGGCGAGCTGGCGCTGCGGCAAGCCTGTATCCAGGTCCAGGCACTTGAACGGGCCGGGTTCGAGTCGCTGAAGATGGCGGTGAACTTCTCGGTGCGGCAGCTGACGGACTCCGGCTTCCTGGACATGATCCGGCGGGTGATTACCGAGACGGGCGTTTCTCCCGAGCGGCTGGAGCTGGAAATGCCGGCGGAGTTGCTCAATGAAGATCCGAGAATGCTGCGGGAACTGCTGGTGTCGCTGAACGACCTGGGCGTGTGCCTGATTCTGGATGATTTCGGTACCGGCTCCTGCTCACTGGTGGCGCTGCAGCAGTTGCCGCTGGATGTGATCAAGATAGATCATCGCTTCATTCGCGACATTCCCTACAACGTCAGTGCCACCGATGTGGCGTCGGCGGTGATCGCCCTGGCTCACAAGCTGCACCTGACGGTGGTGGCGGAAGGGGTGGAAACGCTACAGCAGCTGACGTTCCTGAAATCCGCCGGTTGCGCCCAGTGCCAGGGCAATCTGTTCAGCTATCCGCTGGACGAAGATGCCCTGATCGGATTCCTGATCCGGCAGTACGAGAAGCCGCTTATTTCCTGATCATGGCAATGGCGGCCTGTAACCGGTAAAATCACGCCGTTCCCGGATCCCGGTAGCGGCCCCTCCGGGCTCAATCCTACGTCTTATATGAGTAATCATTGTCTGTGACTGAACTGAGCCGAATCCGTAACTTTTCCATTATTGCCCACATCGACCACGGTAAATCCACGCTGGCGGATCGTTTTATCCAGATCTGCGGTGGCCTGACAGACCGTGAAATGGCCGAACAGGTCCTGGACTCCATGGATCTGGAGCGGGAACGCGGGATCACCATCAAGGCCCAGAGCGTCACGCTCAACTACAAGGCAAAGGATGGGGAAACCTACAAACTGAATTTCATCGATACCCCGGGCCACGTGGATTTCTCCTACGAGGTGTCCCGCTCACTGTACGCCTGTGAAGGGGCGCTGCTGGTAGTGGATGCCGGTCAGGGTGTGGAAGCCCAGTCGGTGGCCAACTGCTACACCGCTATCGAACAAGGCCTTGAAGTGGTGCCGGTCCTGAACAAGATGGATTTGCCCCAGGCCGAGCCCGAGCGGGTTGCGGCGGAGATTGAAGACATTATCGGCATTGACGCTTCCGATGCCGTGCGCTGCAGTGCAAAAAGCGGACTGGGTGTTGAGGATGTACTCGAGGATCTGATCAAAAAGATTCCGCCCCCCAAGGGTGATCGCAGCGCGCCGTTGCAGGCACTGATTATTGATTCCTGGTTTGATAACTACCTGGGCGTGGTGTCACTGGTTCGGGTGACCGAAGGTGTACTGCGTAAAGGCGACAAGATCGTTATCAAGTCCACCAAGAAAGCCTGGAACGCCGACAAGGTCGGTGTCTTCAATCCCAAGCCCACCGACACTGATGTGCTTGAAGCGGGTGACGTCGGTTTCGTCGTTGCGGGAATCAAGGATATCCACGGTGCGCCGGTGGGTGACACCATCGTGCACCAGAAGTTTGCGGAAGAAACCCCGATGCTGCCGGGGTTCAAGAAAGTCAAACCCCAGGTATACGCCGGTCTGTTCCCGGTCAGCGCCGACGATTATGACGATTTCCGGGATGCCCTGGAAAAGCTCACCCTCAACGACGCCTCGCTGTTCTTTGAGCCCGAGAACTCGGATGCTCTGGGCTTCGGTTTCCGCTGTGGTTTCCTGGGCATGCTGCACATGGAGATCATTCAGGAGCGGCTGGAACGAGAGTACGACCTGGATCTGATTACCACGGCGCCGACGGTAATCTATGAAGTGGTCACCAAGCAGGGTGAGACTCTGTCGGTGGACAACCCATCACGGCTTCCGGATATTGGTTCCATCGAAGAAATGCGTGAGCCCATTGTCGAGGCCAACATCCTGGTACCCCAGGAGCACCTCGGTAATGTCATTGCCCTGTGTGAAGAAAAGCGCGGTGTGCAGAAGAACATGCACTTCATGTCCACACAGGTACAGCTCACCTACGAGCTGCCGATGGCGGAAGTGGTGATGGACTTCTTTGACCGGATCAAATCGGCCAGCCGTGGCTTTGCGTCACTGGATTACCACTTTGTCCGTTTCCAGAGTGCCAACCTGGTTCGCCTGGATGTGCTGATCAACGGGGATCGTGTCGACGCCCTGGCGCTGATTGTGCACCGGGATCTGTCCCACCGCAAAGGGCGCCAGTTGATCGAGAAGATGAAAGAGCTGATCCCGCGTCAGATGTTTGATATTGCCATTCAGGCTGCCATTGGTACCCAGGTGGTCTCCCGGGTAACGGTCAAGGCCCTGCGCAAGAACGTAACGGCGAAGTGTTACGGTGGCGACGTCAGCCGTAAAAAGAAACTGCTTCAGAAGCAGAAGGAAGGTAAAAAACGCATGAAGCAGCTGGGTAATGTCGAGGTGCCTCAGGAAGCGTTTCTTGCTGTATTGAAAGTGGATAACTAAAAAGGCACCTGGATGGACATCGATTTTCCACTGGTACTGGTGGTTCTGACCTTCGTGACCGGAGCGGTCTGGCTGGCGGACATCGCGATCCTGAGAAAGCGTCGGCTTGCCGGCGCAGAGCAGGGTGGCCAGGTAGACGAATCAGCCGATGAGTTCGAGGACCGGGAACCCTGGCTGGTGGATATCAGCCGCTCATTTTTCCCCGTGCTGGCGGTAGTCCTGGTGCTTCGGTCGTTCCTGATCGAGCCGTTCCAGATCCCCTCAGGCTCCATGTTACCGACCCTCGAAGTGGGGGATTTTATTCTGGTCAACAAGTACGCCTATGGCCTGCGCCTGCCGGTGGCCGGTACCAAGATTGTTGAGATCGGCGATCCGGAGCGGGGTGATGTCATGGTGTTCCGTTATCCTGAGGATGGCAGCACCAATTACATCAAGCGGGTGGTCGGCCTGCCGGGCGATCATATTCGTTACCGCAACAAGCAACTGTTCATCAATGATGAGCCGGTTCCCCGGGATTTCGTTGCGCGCTTGCCCCCCATGGAACGCTGGCGGGAACAGTTGGGTGAGGTTGAACATGATCTGTACCTGACCATGGGGCGGGTGAGCGGTTCCGGTGAGGGAGAATGGGTTGTTCCTGAAGGCCATTACTTTGTCATGGGCGATAACCGCGACAACAGTAACGACAGCCGTTTCTGGGGCACGGTGCCGGATGAGATGGTGGTGGGCAAGGCCTTTGCCATCTGGATGCACTGGAAATCACTGACAAGTCTGCCATCTTTTGATCGGGTGGGTGGCATCCAATAATTCTGATGGTTCCGGAGTATAAGACGATGAGAAGACACTATCCCGCAGGCCTGACCACTCAGCAGGGCGGCGCTTTGACGATGATGATCATGGCTCTGTTCTTTGGTGGCCTGCTGACTCTGGCGATCAAGATCGGGCCGGCCTACCTGGATGACTTTACCATCCAGGAGGCTCTGGAAAGCCTGGATGGTACCGACGGCCTGTCACAGATGGGGCCTGCACAGGTGCGCAGCCTGATTAACAAGCGCCTGAGTGTGAATAATGTTGACGGTTTTGATCCAAAGAACATCTCCGTTGAAAAAAATGGTGAACTGGTCGTGATCAAGGTGGATTACGAGGTTCGCAATAACATCTTCCGGAACGTGGACACCGTTGTGCACTTCCAGCACGAGTATGAGTTTCAGGGCCAGTGAGTTCACAACCAGACCTAGACCAACTTCAGCGCCGCATTGGCTACCAGTTCAAGGAACCGGAGCGGCTTCTGCTGGCGCTGACCCATCGCAGTTTTGGCAACCAGAATAACGAACGTCTTGAGTTTCTGGGCGATTCTATCGTGAACATGGTGATCGCCGAATATCTGTATCTTCATTTCGAGAAGGCCCGGGAAGGGCAGTTGAGCCGGCTTCGGGCCCGTATGGTCAAGGGGGTTACCCTCGCCGAGATCGGTCGTGAATTTCAGTTGGGCCAGTATCTGAGGCTCGGTTCGGGAGAGCTGAAAAGTGGTGGTTTCCGCCGTGAGTCCATACTCGCCGATGCCGTGGAATCCATTATCGGGGCCATTTATCTGGACAGCGACTTTCATACCTGTCGGGCTCAGGTGTTACGCTGGTTTGAACAGCGCTTGGCAAACCTGGATATTCAGGACACCCAGAAAGATCCGAAAACCCGGTTGCAGGAGTACCTGCAGTCCAGGCAATTTCCGTTGCCGCGCTATGAAGTAATTTCTGTTGACGGCGAGGCCCACAACCAGACTTTCCATGTCTCCTGCGCCTTGCCCTCGCTGGACCGTAAAACCACCGGCACTGGCAGTAGTCGACGTGTTGCTGAACAGCAGGCCGCCCGAAATGCACTCAAGCAACTGGGTGTGGAGAATTCCTGATGACTGATATTACCCGCCCGGAAAACCCGGAAAGCCGCTGTGGTTTCGTCGCCATTGTCGGCCGGCCGAATGTGGGCAAGTCCACACTGCTCAATCACATCCTTGGCCAGAAGCTGAGCATCACCTCACGGAAGCCTCAGACCACCAGGCATCAGGTTCTGGGCATCAAGACCGAGGGCCCGGTACAGGCCATTTATGTCGATACACCGGGCATGCATGAGGATGAGCCCCGGGCCCTGAACCGCTATATGAACAAGGCGGCGGCGTCCGCCCTGATCGACGTGGATGTGGTGGTCTTCGTGGTGGATCAGCTGGCGTGGACCAGTGCCGATGAGATGGTGCTGGAGAAGCTCAAGCGGGTAAAGTGCCCGGTTATCCTGGCGGTCAACAAAGTCGACAAGCTGGAGAAACGGGAGCTGTTGTTGCCCCATCTGGAGGCTCTGTCTAAAAAGCGGGACTTTGCCGAGATCATTCCTCTTTCGGCACTGAAAGAGACCAATCTGGAGCCGCTGGAATCGGCTGTTGGCCGTTTCCTGCCCGAAAGTGTCCACTTCTACCCCGATGATCAGATCACAGACCGCAGTGAACGCTTTATGGCGGCCGAAATGGTCCGGGAGAAAATCACTCGCCAACTGGGCGCTGAACTGCCGTATTCCGTGGCAGTGGAGATTGAAGAGTTCAAGCACCAGGGAAATACCCTGCATGTTTCGGCACTGATTCTGGTCGAACGGGAAGGCCAGAAGAAAATCATCATTGGCGATAAGGGTGAGCGCCTGCGCAGTATCGGTCAGGAAGCCCGGGTTGATATGGAGCGGATGTTCGGGTCCAAGGTGATGCTCCGGCTCTGGGTCAAGGTCAAGCGAGGCTGGGCTGACAGCGACAGGGCTCTGAAAAGCCTGGGCATGAGCGATTTCTGAGGCCGCCATGAAGGGCGCGGTGCAGCAAGAGCCCGCTTATGTGGTCCATCGGCGACCCTGGCGCGAAACCGCCTTGCTGGTGGATCTGTTTACTCTGAATCACGGCCGCATGAGTGTGGTTGCCCGCGGCGCCAACAGCACCAGAAGCCCGCTCAAGGCCCAATTGCAGCCGTTCCAGCCGTTATTAGTGGACTGGACCGGCAAGAGCGAGCTGAAAACCCTGGTGCAGCTGGAAGTTCGCAGCGCGCCAGCGGTCAGCCAACCCCGTGCACTGTACAGTGGTTTCTACATTAATGAACTGGTTCAGCGGGTGTTACCGGTGGCCGATCCCTCCCCCGCGTTGTTTGCCAGCTATATTGAAACCCTGCAGGCCCTGGCGGATCTGTCTTCACAGGACGATGTCGAGCCTTTACTGAGGCGTTTTGAGCGGGCGTTCGCCGCCTCGCTGGGCTACGATTTTGCCTGGGACGAAACCACGGATACCGGTATGTCTGTACAGGCGGGGGAGCTCTATGGCTACGACCCGGGCCAGGGGATCGTTTCCAATCTCGCGCCCGAGCTGCCATTGCGCCAATTGCCGGGTGAGGCATTGCTGGCACTGGCGGCCGGCGATTTCATAAGTGAAGCGCCCCGTAAAACCGCCAAGCGCGTCATGCGGGTGCTGGTGGATTACCTTTTGCAGGGCAGGCCGCTGCACAGCCGTTCCCTGTTCAGTCATTCGAATCCGTCATCTGGGAGAGAATCATGAATACCCGAGTCCTGCTAGGAGTGAATATTGATCATGTGGCCACCTTGCGTCAGGCCCGCGGTACCCGTTACCCGGACCCTGTGCAGGCGGCGTTGGTGGCGGAAGAAGTCGGTGCCGATGGCATCACCATTCACCCCCGTGAGGATCGCCGGCATATCCAGGACCGGGATGTGCTGCTGTTGCGGGAAGTACTGCAGACCAAAATGAATCTGGAAATGGCGGTGACCGACGCCATGCTGGCGTTCGCCGAGCAGGTGCGCCCGGAATGTGTTTGCCTGGTGCCGGAGAAACGCGAGGAACTCACCACCGAAGGTGGACTGGATGTGGATGGCCAGGAAGAGCGGGTGGCCAAGGCCTGTGATCGTCTGGCAAAAATCGGCGCCGAGGTTTCGTTGTTTATCGATCCGGACCCGGTACAGATCGACGCGGCGGTGCGCTGCGGAGCGCCGGTGGTGGAGTTGCATACCGGTGAATACGCCGAGGCCGGGGAACCCGAAGCGGTGGAAGCCTCATTCAAAGTGCTTGCAGATGCCGTGGCCTATGCCCGCAAGAAGGGGCTGATTGTGAATGCCGGCCATGGTCTGCATTACCACAACACCGAGCGGGTGGCCGCTATCCCGGGTATCAATGAACTGAACATCGGCCATGCGATCATCGCCCGTGCCGTCTTTACCGGCCTGAAAGATGCGGTCCGGGACATGAAGGCGATTCTTGACCGGGCCAGGGCCTGATCAACAGTCAGGTGGTTTCCGGCTGGCGCTGCTGTTCCCGGAACAGTTGCTGCCAGTCGGTCTGCTCACTCCAGATCTGCAGCCGCTCCATGGCCGAAATCAGTTGATCTTTTAACAGCTCTCGATCCGGAGCCTCGCACTTCAGGGCGGTCTCGAACCGGTTGGCGGCTGTGCGGAGTTCGGGAACGCCGCAGTAGCGGGTGGCCCCGTGAAGCTTATGCACGCACTCAAGCAGGGGCTCGTTGCCACCGGTCTGCCAAAGCGCCTGAATCCGGTCGATATCGGTGTGTAACTGCTCCAGCAACATACTGAACAGCTCCTCCGCCAGATCGGCCTTGCCCGCCGCCAGTTGAATGCTCTCCTCTACACTGACGCAGTCCTGCTGCATCCGGCGATTTGACGGCCGCAGTGTCCGGCGGGTATCCCGTACTTCGGAAATCCGGAAGCGGTCGGCGCTATTGGTGCAGTCGTAGCCGGTGTATTCGCGAATCAGTTCCACCAGTTGGCTGCTGCTGATCGGCTTGGGCATATAGCCGTCGAAGCCTTGTTGCGCCAGCCGTTCCTGTTCGTCCGCCAGAGCGTGGGCGGTCAGGGCAATAATGGGGGTGTGGTGTGAGCCGCTGTCCAGATCACGGATGCGGGCCGTGGTTTCCACGCCGTCCATCCCCGGCATCTGCAGGTCCATGAACACCAGGTCAAACGCCTTCTGACGCACCTTGGTCAATGCCTCGAATCCGCTGGAGGCGCCTTCGGCTTCCAGGCGGCAGTCATTGAGCAAGGTCATTACCAGTTTCAGGTTGGCTTCGTTATCGTCCACCGCCAGAATGCGGGGCGTGCCTGAGCCGCTGTTCTGCCTCAATGGTAGCGCGGCTTCCGGCGCGCTTCGGTTGCCCGACTGAATGCCATGGATCAGCAGCAGTTCATCGTAGAGGGCGTCCCGGCAGACCGGTTTGGTCAGGTGGCCGCTGGCCAGGCCTGACAGCGGCGTGTCGTGGGTTTCCAGAGTGGGCGTCAGCAACAGGGTGCGGCAGTCGCGTTCCACTTCCAGGGAACGCACCAGGTTGCAGTACTGGCTGGAGTTGAGCAGGTGGCGGGTAATGCCGATGATGGCGCCGGCGTAGCCTTCCTGCCTCCGTTGCGCCTCTTCTATCTGTTCCTGCAGCGCTCCGGGTGAGGCAACCCGTTCAACGGCCACGCCCCAGTCCCTTAACAGGTGCTCCACCGCCAGCCCGGTGGTCTTCTGGTGTTCGAGATAGATGATCTTTTCGCCCCGGAGCGCCTCTTTGGGGCTGGAGCTGTCGCCGGTTGAGGACAGTTCCGGCGTCAGGGTAAACCAGAACGTGGAACCTTTGCCCAGCTCACTTTCCAGGCCGATCTTGCCGCCCATTTCTTCCACCAGCCGTTTGGAAATCGCCAGCCCCAGACCGGTACCGCCATACTGGCGGGCAGTGGAGGCATCGGCCTGGCTGAAGGCGTTAAACAGTGACTGCTGCTGGGCACGTGACAGACCAACGCCGGAATCGGTGATGCTCAGGCGCAGTGTGACCCGGTTATGCTCGGTATCTTCGTCTTCCAGACTCGCCCGTAATACCACTTCGCCGGTCTGGGTGAACTTGATGGCATTGTTCACCAGGTTGGTGATCACCTGCTTGACTCGCAGCGGATCCCCCATGATGTTGTCCGGTACATCGTTGTAGACCAGTGGCACCAGGTCCAGGTTTTTAGCGTGGGCAGCCGGTGCCAGCATGACCATCACTTCCTCAACGATATCCCGGAGCTGGAACGGCACGCGGTCCAGTATCAGTTTGCCGGCTTCGATCTTGGAGAAATCCAAAATGTCGTTAATGATGGTCAGCAGGATTTCCGAGGATTTGCGGATGGTGTTCAGGTGGTCGCGCTGCTGGCGGGGCAGTGGGCTTTTCAGCAACAGCTCGGTGAAGCCGATGATGCCGTTCAGCGGCGTCCGGATTTCATGGGACATGTTGGCCAGGAACTCGGATTTGATCCGGCTCGCTTCCAGTGCTTCCTTGCGGGCAAAGTCCAGTTCGATATTCTGGATTTCAATGGTCTCCAGGGTCTCCCGCAGGTCTTCGGTGGCCTGGTCAATGTTCTGTTGCATTTCGGCCTGGGCCTTACTCAATTCCGAGGCCATATCATTGAGCCCCGACTCCAGCTGTTCGAACTCCGGGCCGGCACTGGTGTAAACCCGGGTGTCGAGCTTGCCTTCCTTGAGTTTGGCTACGGCTTCGTTGAGCTGGAATACCGGGTCGGTGAAGGCACGGCTCAGCCGCAGCGCGATGGCAAGACTGAGCAGGACACCACCGATCACCAGCAGCAGCGAGATCAGCAGCGCCTTGTAGGTTTCCTTTTCCGTGCGCACGTGGGACATCTCTACGGCAACCCAGCCCAGCGGGGCCTGGCGTTCCGCCGCAGACTGGCGGGCGTCCGGGTCCAGCATGGTCTCGATCATCAGATCCTGAAGGTGAACCGGCGTGACAAAACGAGTGCTGCTATCGTGGGTCAACCGGATCGGCTGGTTGGGTTCCAGCGGTGCCATCGCCACGGTTTCAGCGCTGCCTGGGCCAGTATGAAGCATGCGCTGGCCATCGCTGCCATAGAAGGTGATGGAGCGAACATCCTGTTCTTCAAGAAGGGCGTTGGAGAGGCTGCTCAGCAGGCTGCGATTGGCCGTGAACAGGCCGTATTCAGAGCCTGCGGCAAGCTGTCGGGACAGGGACTCACCGCGATCCTTCAGCAGGTTCTCAATGTTGTTCACCCAGCTGTAGGTAAAGAATAGCCCTAACAACAGCGTGGTGAGCAGGGTGGGAACCAGAGTTACCACCAGTACTTTCTTGCGAATGCCCCAACGTCGCATACCGAGTTCCTGTAAAATTACCTTGTCCGCCGGCAGGGAGCGCCTGCTGGTGGATACTTCCATGTCAGCATAGCTGAACGGCAATGATATAACCGTGGCCGTTATCCCGGAAACAGACAGTTATAGCCGCAGGTCATGGATATAGCGACAAGCTGTATTGGGACAAGGCGGCCATAACGCGTATGATTCGAATCCGAAAGTGTATCACAGGGTATCAATATGATTTTCCCCACCATTGAAGATTATGTCGGCCATACACCCCTGGTGCGTCTGCAGCGTCTGCCGGGAGACACCAGTAACGTCATCCTGGCAAAACTGGAGGGGAACAACCCGGCAGGTTCGGTGAAAGACCGGCCGGCTTTGAGCATGATCCAGGAGGCTGAACGCCGGGGAGAGATCAAGCCCGGGGACACCCTGATTGAAGCCACCTCCGGCAATACCGGTATCGCGCTGGCCATGGCCGCGGCCATCAAGGGCTATCGAATGGTGCTGATCATGCCTGATAACCTGAGTGAGGAACGACGCGCCTCCATGCGTGCATACGGCGCCCAGGTGGTGAACGTTTCCCGTGAGCAGGGCATGGAAGGCGCCCGGGATCTGGCCATTCGAATGGAGGCCGAAGGTAAGGGCAAGGTTCTGGACCAGTTCAGCAATGCCGATAACCCTTCGGCCCACTATCACACCACGGGCCCGGAAATCTGGGAGCAGACCGCCGGGCGGGTTACGCACTTTGTCAGCTCCATGGGCACCACCGGTACCATCATGGGCGTGTCCCGTTACCTGAAAGAGCGCAATCCCGATATCCGTATTATCGGCCTGCAGCCAGAGGATGGGGCTTCGATTCCGGGTATTCGCCGCTGGCCGGAGGCTTACCTGCCGAAAATCTACGATGCCAGCCGGGTCGACCAGGTTCTGGATATTGGCCAGCAGGAAGCCGAGGACACCATGCGGGCACTGGCCGAGCGAGAGGGCATTTTCTGTGGTGTGTCCTCCGGCGGTGCCATTGCAGCGGCCCTGAAATTGTCCCGTGAGGTTGAAAACGCCGTGATCGTGGCCATTATCTGTGACCGCGGAGACCGTTACCTCTCCACCGGTGTGTTTCCCGGCGCCTGAGTGGCCCCCAATCAAGAGAATTCTATATGAGTAAGCGTCGCCGCAAGGTTCTGCCCAAGGAGCCCGTGCGTTGTGAAATCGAGACCCTGAGCCACGATGGCCGGGGCATTGCCCGCGCTGATGGCAAAACCCAGTTTGTTGACGGAGCCCTGCCGGGCGAAACCGTGATGGCCAAAATGGTCAGCACCCGCAGCCGGTTTGATGAGCTGCGCACAACCGAAGTGCTGGAAGCAGCCCCTGACCGCCAGCAGCCACCCTGTGAGTTTGCCGATCTTTGCGGTGGTTGCAGTCTTCAGCACATGAGCGCCGATGCCCAGATACGGTTCAAGGAAAATACCCTGCGCGAGCATTTTGCCCACTTTGGGGGCATTGAACCGGAGCAGTGGGTGGCTCCGATGCGTTCTCCGGATAGCCTCGGCTATCGTCGCAAGGCGCGGCTGGGCGTACGTTATGTGAAGGCCCGGGAGTCGGTGCTGGTTGGTTTCCGGGAGAAGCGCAATAGCTTTCTGACCGATATTGACCGCTGCGTGGTACTGGATCCCCGGATCGGTGAGCGAATCGAGCCTCTTCGGGAGTTGCTACATGGCATGGCGGCATTTGACCGGATTGCCCAGGTAGAAGTGGCCTGTGGCGATGATACGGCTGCCATGGTGTTCCGGAACATGGATGACCTGGTGCCGGACGACCGGGAAAAGCTGATCGCCTTTGGTCAGGCCCATGACTTGCATATCTATCTGCAGCCCAAGGGCCCGGACACCGTGCACCGGATCTGGCCGGAATCGGGCGGGCGGGACGATGAACGCCTGACCTATCGTATGGATGAGTTTGACCTCACCATGGCCTTCCATCCCATGGACTTTACCCAGGTGAACGCCGGCATCAACCGCAATATGGTACACCGTGCGGTCGAGTGGCTGGACGTCCAGCCCGGAGAGCGGGTACTGGATCTGTTCTGCGGCCTGGGCAACTTTACGCTGCCACTGGCCCGCAAGGGCGGGCAGGTTGTGGGTGTGGAAGGCGACGATGCCATGGTGGTTCGCGGCCGTGAAAACGCCCGCCTGAACGATCTCTCCAATGTGGAATTCCACGGGGCAGATCTGCACGGGGATTTCACCGGGCAATCCTGGGCAAAAGAGGGTTTTGACAAGATTCTGATCGATCCACCCCGTTCGGGCGCGGAGGAGATCTGTAAGTATCTGACTGCTTTCGGTGCCAACCGCATTGTTTACGTGTCCTGCAACCCCGCTACCCTGGCGCGGGATGCCGGGGTGATGGTGCGCAACGGTTATCGGCTGGTACAGGCCGGTGTGATGGATATGTTCCCCCATACCACCCACGTTGAGTCCATTGCGTTGTTTGAGCGTAGCGCAGACTGACCGGGTTTAGGGGGTATGCAACGGAACGGCCAGGATGGCCGTGAGAATAACCGAAAAACAAATGGGTAAAGCTCTGCCATGGTAAAAGTTCGGGAAGACTATTCGATCAGCGGTGATGGCGAGGTCGATATAGACCGCTGCGTGCAGCACATCGCTGAACAGACTCATCTCGAGGATCCGGATCAGCTTCGGCGGGCTTGTGAGAAAGCCGCCCAGATTGCCGTTCAGGCGTTCCGGGAAGACCGTTTGTGGGCGCCCGGAGCCAGCAGTTTCCGGACCGGTCTGGAAATGGCGCAGGTTTTGGCAGAGCTGCATCTTGATCAGGCCAGCCTGGTTGCCGCCGTGCTCTATCGGGCGGTGCGTGAAGAACGGGTGCCGCTTGAAGAGGTTCGCAAGGAATTCGGCGATGAAGTGGCGGGGCTGATTAACGGCGTGCAGCAGATGGCTGCGATTTCGTCCATCCATCATCCGCTCAAGGGCAATGTCCTGGGGCAGAGCGAAGGCCAGTTGGACAATGTCCGCAAGATGCTGGTCACCATGATTGATGACGTTCGGGTGGCGCTCATCAAACTGGCAGAGCGCACCTGCGCTATCCGCGCAGTGAAAGATGCGCCGGAAGAAAAACGCATGCGCGTGGCCCGGGAAGTCTTCGACATCTATGCTCCGTTGGCGCACAGGCTCGGTATCGGCCACATCAAATGGGAGCTGGAAGATCTCTCGTTCCGCTACTTGCATGGCTCCGCGTACAAGAAAATCGCCAAGTTGCTGGATGAGAAACGGCTAGACCGTGAAAGCTACATCCGCCGGGTGATTGATACCCTGCAAACCGAGCTCAAGGCTTCCGGTATCAAGGCCGAGCTCAGCGGGCGGGCCAAGCACATCTACAGTATCTGGCGGAAGATGCGTCGTAAGGGAATTGATTTTTCCCAGGTATACGATGTCCGTGCCGTGCGCATTCTGGTGCCGGAAGTACGTGATTGCTATGGCGCGCTGGGGATTGTTCACACCCTGTGGCGCCACATTCCCAACGAGTTCGATGACTACATTGCCAACCCCAAGGAGAACGGTTATCAGTCGCTTCACACGGCGGTGATCGGCCCGGAAGGCAAGGTCATGGAGGTGCAGATTCGCACCCATGCCATGCATGAAGAAGCGGAACTGGGCGTATGTGCCCACTGGCTGTACAAGGGCACCGATACCAGGAACAAATCCACCGGCTACGACGCCAAGATCAACTGGTTGCGCCAGGTTCTGGAGTGGCAGGAGGAGCTGGGCGACATTTCCGGACTGGCGGATCATCTGAAATCAGACGTGGCCTCAGACCGGGTGTATGTGTTTACGCCGGAAGGCCATGTGGTAGACCTGCCCCAGGGCGCCACGCCGGTGGATTTTGCCTACCGGGTGCATACCGAAATTGGTCATGCCTGCCGGGGTGCCAGGGTGAACAGCCGCATCGTTCCGCTGACTTACCCGCTCAAGACCGGGGATCAGGTATTTATTCTGACTTCCAACAATCCGGCTCCCAGCAGGGACTGGCTCAACCCGAGCCTGGGCTATATTCAGACGTCCAGGGCCCGGGCGAAGGTTACACACTGGTTCAAACAGCAGAACCGTGACCGCAATGTCATTGACGGCCGCGCTATTCTGGAAGACGAGTTCAAGCGCCTGTCGCTGTTTGATGTGGAGCTGGAACAACTGGCGGCCAAGGTCAACTACCACAGCATTGATGATATGTTTGCCGCCATCGGGGCGGGAGATCTGCGGCCTACTCATGTGGCCAATGTGGCTCAGCAACTGTTGGAGCCCCGGTCCGAACAGCTGGATCTTAAGCTGACCCCGAACCGGAAAAAGCCCTACGACACTGAATCCGATATCCAGATACTTGGTGTTGGCAAGCTGAAAACCCAGGTGGCCAAGTGCTGCAAACCGCTGCCCGGCGACCCGATCGGAGGCTATATCACCGTGGGCCGCGGCGTGACCGTGCATCGCCAGGACTGCCTCATGTTCCTGAACCTGCGGGAATTTGAACCGAACCGCATCATTGAAGTGAACTGGGGCGGGCAGCCGGCGGCGGTCTATCCAGTGGATATCGAAATCGAGGCCTATGATCGATCCGGTCTGCTGCGAGACATCACCCAGGTGCTGTCTTCGTCCCGCAGTGATGTGTTGTCTCTCAACACCGTGACCAACAAAGACGAAAACACGGCCACTATGCGGGTGACGGTGGAAATCTCCAGTCTGGAGCAGTTGGCGCGGCTGCTGGCCCAGATTCGGAACCTGCCGAACATCATCGACGTAAGGCGGAAACGCGGATGAGTTACAGCATCGAAGATCTGAAACACCTGATGGCCCGGCTCCGGGATCCGGACACCGGTTGCCCCTGGGACACCAAACAGACCTTTGCCAGCATCGTGCCTCACACGATTGAAGAAGCTTACGAAGTCGCTGACGCCATCGAGCAGGAGGATTTCCCACATCTGAAAGACGAACTGGGAGATCTTCTTTTCCAGGTCATCTTCTATGCCCGCATGGGAGAAGAAGCCGGCCACTTTGAGTTTGATGGCATTGTTGACCATTTGGTTCGCAAGCTGGTTCGGCGCCATCCCCACGTGTTTCCGGGGGGCACGCTGGAGAGTCGTATCGATCCGGATAATCGACCCGACGAAGCCTGGATCAAGGAAAGCTGGGAGCGCATCAAGGCCGAGGAGCGTGCTGAGAAGCCGGTGGCGGATACTCCGGCCAGCCGTCTGGACGGTATTGCCCGCACTCTGCCGGCCATGGCCCGGGCGGAAAAACTGCAACGGCGTGCGGCCCGGCATGGCTTCGACTGGCCGGATATCGGCCCGGTGTTCGACAAACTTCACGAAGAGATCGACGAGCTTAAGGAAGCCTGGCAAATGGCCGAGGCCGGTACCGGAGATCTGGATGCGGTTGAGGACGAGCTGGGTGACCTGCTGTTTGTTTGTGTAAATCTGGCACGTTTCCTGAAAGTAAATCCCGAGCAGGCCCTGAAGCGAACCAATCACAAGTTTGATGCCCGGTTCCGTGCCATTGAGCGGGTGCTGGAAAAAGAAGGTCGTAATCTGGATGAAGAAACCCTGGAAGCGCTGGATGCCGTGTGGCAGAGCGTGAAAGGGGTGGAAAAGGAGTAGGGAAGCGGAACTGGAAACCGTCACCGATAGGTACAATCCGTTACCAATTTTCCGTCACCGGCCTGTCATTCTTCGTCTACACTTCCGGGAACAGTCGCACTGAAAAAGTGCGTTGTGCCATCAAACAAGATGCAGGAGTGAAGGCACCATGAAGATCAAAGATCTGGTCAAGCACTGGGATAAACACGGCCGTGGAAGACTGACCCGGGATGCCGCCTATCTGTCTTTGGCTGACCAGCATCATGACCGTTTGCAGAAGCTTGCGGCACTGTATCCGATGAAGTCCACTCAGGATCTGATGCGGGATCTGATCTCCGCGGCTCTCGACGAGCTGGAAACCAGTTTCCCCTACGTTCAGGGTGAGAAGGTTGTGGCTTACGACGAGGATGGCTTTGAAATCTATGAGGACAAAGGCCTGACACCGCAATTCGTTGCCCTGAGCCAGAAACACATCAAGCGCCTCAAGGCCCGCCAGTTGGAGTCGGTTGCCTGACGGTTGCCAACACCCATTGCCATATTTTGTAACAACAACGCCGGGCTTAGCCCGGCGTTGTTGTTTGTATTACGACTTCTTCTGTTCTGCCAATCGATCTTTCAGCGGGCCCTGGCTGATCAGGTCGTCCAGAGCGGCGGCAATCATGTCGTTCAGGATCTCACTTTCGCTCCGGTCCGGGTAGAGTTCCGCCAGGGCCGCAATCCGTGCGGCATCTTCCAGAGGCAGGCGCAGGTTGTATTCATGGCTGCGCTCCTGGGCCTGTTTTTCCTTTTCCCAATGCTGGGGCAGTTCGGTCACTTTCATGTCAGCTCCTGAGCGAAGTGGTTGAATCGTCAATAGACTTTCTGCGTTGCTCCCTAGTATCGTAAGTTTAGATTGTTTCCGTCAATTCAGAAGGAACCTGCCGTGACCGAACTGCACCCGGATCTTCGAGAAAACGTACGTTTGCTGGGCGATCTGCTTGGCCAGAGCATACTCCGATTCCCCGGACAGGACTGCTACGACCGCATTGAAGAAATCCGCGCCGCCGCCAAGGCTGACCGGCGCCAGGAAAGTGGTTCCGGACAACGCCTGGTGAAACTCCTGGGCCAGCTCAGCGATGATGAGCTGCTGCCGGTGACCCGAGCCTTTAACCAGTTTCTCAACCTTGCCAACCTGGCTGAGCAGTACCATGGAATTCGTCGCAAGCAGGGGCATCCGTCAGATCTGATGGTGGAATCCCTGGGGGACGTGTTTGATCGGCTGAAGTCCGGGGGGATAGACCCGCAAGAGTTGCATCGGAAGGTTGCAGATTTACGCATAGAGTTTGTGCTCACCGCGCACCCCACCGAAGTGGCCCGGCGTACATTGATCCTCAAGTACGATGAAATGTCCGATTGCCTGTCGAGGCTGGATCATGACGACCTGATGCCCGGTGAACGGGAGGAAATCGTTGACCGGTTGTCGCTGTTGATTGCCGAGGCCTGGCATACCGACGAGATTCGGCATGAAAGGCCGACCGCCGTGGACGAGGCCAAGTGGGGCTTCGCCGTTATCGAGAACAGTCTCTGGCAGGCGCTGCCGAAATTTCTCCGTAGCCTGGATACCTCGTTGTCGGAGGCGACCGGTCAGGGGCTTCCGTTGCAGGTGTCGCCGATCCGTATTGCTTCGTGGATGGGGGGAGACCGGGATGGCAACCCCAATGTCACCCACGAAGTGACCCGGGAAGTGTTCCTGCTCGGTCGCTGGATGGCCGCAGATCTCTATCTGCGCGATATCCAGGCGCTGAGAGCAGAGCTTTCCATGTGGCAGGCAAGCGATGAATTGCGGGCCGAGGTAGGAGATTCCCGGGAGCCGTATCGCCAGGTGCTGGCCCAATTGAGGGAGCGCCTGATCAAGACCCGGGACTGGGCCGAAGCCAGCGTCAAGGGCGAGCCGGCAGACGATTCGGGCATTCTGTTCGAGAATGAGGATCTCACCGGGCCGTTGGAATTGTGCTATCGCTCCCTGATGGAGTGCGGGCTGGAAGCCATTGCCAATGGTCCGCTGCTGGATACCATTCGCCGGGCTCATACCTTCGGACTGCCACTGATCCGACTGGATATCCGCCAGGAGGCCTCACGCCACGCCGAGGCGGTAGCAGAGATGGTGAACTACCTGGGGTTGGGTGACTATCTGTCCTGGTCGGAACAGGAGCGCCAGGCGTTTCTGGTCAAGGAACTGAAAGGGCGGCGCCCCCTGGTGCCCCGGAATTGGCAACCCTCCGAGCCGGTGCGCGAGGTGCTGGCAACCTGCGAGGTGGTCGCTGGCCAGACACCGGAAGCCCTGGGTTCCTATGTGATTTCCATGGCCAGCAAGCCCTCGGATGTTTTAAACGTGATTTTGCTGCTGCGGGAAGCGGGGATGGCGTTCCCCATGCGCGTCGTACCGCTGTTCGAAACGTTGGATGATCTCAAGGGGGCACCCGACAGTATGGCGGCCCTGTACGAGGTGGACTGGTATCGGGAATACTGCAGCGGACGCCAGGAAGTCATGATCGGCTATTCAGACTCCTCCAAAGATGCCGGCCAGTTGATGGCGGCCTGGGCCCAGTACCAGGCCCAGGAGAAGCTGACCGAAGTGGCCAATCGATATGGAGTGCATCTGACTCTGTTTCATGGCCGCGGCGGCACCGTGGGCCGGGGCGGTGGTCCGGCGAATCGGGCGATTCTGTCCCAGCCGCCGGGCTCGGTGAACGGCAGCTTCCGGATTACCGAGCAGGGCGAGATGATCCGCTTTAAATTTGGTCTGCCGAGGCTGGCGGTGCAGAGTCTGACCCTCTACACCACCGCGGTGATTGAGGCGACCCTGGCGCCACCACCTGTGCCAAAGGATGAGTGGCGCGAGGTGATGGACTGGCTGACCGAGCGTTCGCTGCGGTCCTACCGTGAGGTGGTCCGTGAGAATCCCGATTTTGTGCCTTACTTCCGCCAGGTCACACCGGAAACGGCTCTGGGTAAACTAGCCCTTGGCAGCCGGCCGGCCCGGCGCAAGGCCACAGGGGGCGTTGAAAGCCTGAGAGCCATTCCGTGGATTTTTGCCTGGACCCAGATGCGGTTGATGCTGCCCAGCTGGCTGGGCAGTGATGTTGCCCTCGAAGAGGCGGCCCAGGCGGACCGCCTGCCCGAGCTGCGGGAGATGATGCAGGGCTGGCCGTTCTTCCGCACCTACGTGGATATGCTGGAAATGGTCCTCGCCAAGGCAGATTTGCGTATTGCCAGCTATTACGAGCAGACCCTGGTTGAGGACGAGCGCTTGCTGGCGCTTGGCCAGAGCCTGAGGCAGCGTTTGCAGGGCTGCATTGAGCGTCTGCTGGAGCTCAAACAGCAACAGACTCTGCTGGAGCAGGAGCCGGTGTTTGCCCATTCAATGAAAGTCCGGAATCCCTACACTGATCCGCTGCACTATCTGCAGGCAGAATTGCTCAGGCGTGACCGGGAAAGCGAGGGGGCAGGAAAGGTGCCGGAAATGGTCGAGAGGGCGCTGAAGGTGACTATGGCCGGAATTTCTGCCGGTATGCGAAATACCGGTTAAGGTGCATAATAAGGCCGGGGCCGGACAGCCCCGGCCCATTTGCTTTAAGGAGTTACCCCCGTTGGCATTGTCGGAGAGGCTTTCGCGTTTTCTGGCCCGCAAGGGCATTACCTACCAGCCACTGGAAACGGAGCCCGTCGCCAATCTGGACGCGGCGGTGCTTGCTTCGGGTAAACCCCAGCATGACTTTATCAAGGCGACCCTGCTGATCGATATCAATGGGGTGGTTATGGTGGTACACCGTTTTGACAGCACGCTTGATATGGATGCTGTGCACCAGTTCACCGGTCGGCGCCTGCAGCCGCTGACGGCGCGCCAGACTTCCCGGTTGTTCGGGGACTGTGACGCCGGATTTGTACCTCCGATCGGAGCCGCCTGGGAGCTGCCGGTTCTGGTGGATGAAGATGTAGTGACAGCCGAAAGTGTGATCTTCTCCGGCGGCACGGACCACAGCCTGGTTGAAATGGACGGCCGGGCCTTCCGTCTGGCCCAGGCTGGCGCCCGGCAGGGACATCTGGTTATTCGTGGTCAGGGCGTGGAAGATCGCGAAGCCCTGACTCTGGAAGACGTGGCAGACAAACTGCAAAAGCTTTATCGGCTGCCGCCAATGCCGGCCCTGGCATTACGAATCCTGCGGCTGACCGCCAATACTGAAGCGACGGCCAAAGAGCTGGCCGAGTTGATCGAATTCGACCCCAGTATGACGGCGCAGATCATGCGCTATGCCCGATCAGCGCTGTTCAACTACCCCGGCCAGATAAACTCTGTACAGGAAGCGGTCACCCGGGTCCTCGGTTTTGACCGGGTTGCCCACATTGCCCTGGGTATTGCCTCGGTGCGGGCGTTTGATGTGCCCCGCGGAGGCATGCTCGGCATGGATAATTTCTGGCGCCACTCGCTTTATTGCGCGTTCCTGTGCCAGAACCTCGCCGCCTATTCCGGCCGCGACAAAGGGCTCGCCTATCTGTGCGGATTGCTGCACAACTTCGGCCTGCTGCTGGTGGGCCATCTGTTTCCAGCGGAGTTTGAAGAGCTCAATGCTCTGCGGGAAATCAACCCGGAGGCAAGCATGCACTCGCTCGAGCAGGAAGTGTTTGGCCACAGTGAGCGCCAGGATATTCTGGCTGTTGGTCATGGTGCCATTGGCGGTATTCTGCACCGGCTGTGGCAGTTGCCGGAAGCTGTGATCAAAGCCGCCGGCATGCACCAGCACATCGGATTCCATGGCGAGCACGAGGAATATGTCCAGATGGTGCAGCTGGCCAATGCCATGCTCAAGGAGCGTGGTATCGGTGACGAACTCAATCCTGACGACCTGCCGGCACTGGTTGAGAGCCTTGGGCTCCGGGCGGATGTGCTGGAGCGGGTTCAGAGCGACATGGACCAGGTGGCTTCCGATCTGGACGTGCTGGCGTCTTCCCTCGCTTCCTGATTATTCCCAGCCCTGCACCGGCCGTTGAGGCAGCTGACAGCCCAGCATTCGGACAATGATACGGAGGTCGACTTTCTCTGCCGGGTGTGAGTTCGTATAATGCTGCCTCGTTTTTGTGCGTGTGCGCCGGATACACGGTCCGGAGCCTTCGAGAGGTTGTCGCAAAGGCAGAGGTCTTTGCCATAACTTTTCAAACGATAATATAAAGCAATGGGAGCACAACGTTATGCGAATCATTATGTTAGGCGCGCCAGGCGCAGGTAAGGGCACCCAGGCCCAGTTTATTACCGAGCGTTTCGAGATCCCCCAGATTTCCACGGGTGATATGCTCCGTGCCGCAGTCAAAGCTGAATCCGAGCTGGGTCTGCAGGTAAAAGAGGTGATGGCGTCTGGTGGCCTGGTGTCTGATGACATCATCATTGCCCTGATTGAAGAGCGTATCCAGCAGCCAGATTGCAAGAACGGCTTCCTGCTGGATGGCTTCCCGCGCACCATTCCCCAGGCTGAGGCCCTGAAAGACCAGGGTATCGCCATCGACTACGTGGTCGAAATCTCGGTTGAAGACGAAGAAATCGTCAGCCGCCTGTCTGGCCGTCGTGTACACGAGGGCAGTGGCCGCATCTACCACGTTAAATACGATCCGCCCAAGGTGGAAGGCAAAGACGATGAGACCGGCGAAGCGCTGATTCAGCGCGAAGACGACAAGGAAGAGACCGTTCGCAAGCGTCTGAAAATCTATCACGAGCAGACAGCGCCGCTGGTGGGCTTCTACCAGAGCTGGGCAGAGAAAGCCCCGGCGGATGCACCCAAGTATGTGCGTGTTGAGGGCGTTGGCAGTCTCGACAGCATTCGCGATCAGATTCTGTCCCAGCTGAAGTGATCGAAACCGGCGCAGCCCCGGAGGCGTGATTCTGTGAAACTTCTGGCACTGGATACCTCATCCGAGGGCTGTTCCGCGGCACTCTGGCTGGATGGCCGGGTGACCGAACGATTCGAGGTGGCCCCTCGGGGGCACACTCGCCTGTTAATGCCCATGGTTCGCGAATTGTGCGCGGAGCAGGGCTTGTCCCCTTCCGATCTCGATGCACTGGCGTTCGCCCGGGGCCCGGGCTCTTTCACCGGTCTGCGGATTGCAACCGGTGTAGTGCAGGGATTGGCCTGGGGCCTGGATATCCCCGTGGTTCCAGTGTCGTCCCTGGCGGCGGTGGCGCTCGCGGCAATCGAGACTCACGCTCTGCAGGAGGGCGACTGCATTGCGGTGGCCTTTGACGCCCGCATGGGGGAGGTTTACTGGGGCGTGTTCCGCTGTCAGGCGGGGCTTCCAGTGTTGCTGAGCGAGGAGCGGGTCTGCCCGCCTGATGCGGTGACTCTGCCAACGGATCTCAGTGGCAACTGGTACGGCGCCGGTCAGGGCTGGACCCTGAAAGAGCAGATGCCCGGTGAGCTCGTTGAACGCCTCTCAGCCATTGACGATACGTTGTTGCCGGCAGCGGCCCAGGTGGCGAAGCTGGGCGAACAGGGTATGGCGAACGGGTTGGCGGTGCCAGCAGAGCAGGCACAACCGGTGTATATCCGGGACGAAGTGGCCTGGAAAAAGTTGCCCGGAAGGGAGTGAGCCCTGCTCCAACCGCCGTCTTTGCATTCTGCACCAGATCCTCCATAATGCGATGACGACTCTGAATCCTTACCCCGGTGGTGCGTTATGATTGGCGGCATCAATCCCTCAAATCCTTCGTTGTACCAGGCGGGTAATAACGCCCCGGCCCGGGAACGCACGGATGTTTCCCGCACTCCGGCGGCGGACCCCCAGGCACTTGCCACGGGTGATGTTCGCAACCAGCTCAATATCGCCCGTCAGGATCGGGATACCGCCCCCGGTAATCCGGCACAGCCCGGTGGTACCGGGCCGGAACTGGACAGCCGGCGTGTCGAAGCCCGGCGCGCGGCAGAAGATGCCCGGCTTGAACGCTTCCGCGCAGACGAATTACCGCTTCCTGCCGCCCGCGCGCTGTCGGCTTTTGCCGGCGTTGCCGCTGCCGGGCAGGAATTTGAGAGCGGCAGCGTGCTGAGCGGAATTGATATTCTGGTCTGATGCCGTCGTCTTCCTCTCACACAGAGCTTCCGGATTCCTCGTCTCTCCGTCACATCCTGGCCGTTGCCCATAGCCCGTTGGCAGAACCAGGCGTAGCCCGTGCGCTGGCCACCGAACTGGGGCTTGACTGGCTGGGCGTGGTCGCCCCCAAACAGGTTCGGGACTACAGCCTGCTATTGTTTATGGACGAAAATGGGCTGGCGCTGCAGCAAACCGGTAAGGGGGCACCCGGGCCAGTCAGGGCGGAATTTGTCACTGGCAAGATGGGCTACCGGCGGGAGCACGGTGGTGGCGCCGGCCAGCTGGTGGCGCGCGCCGTAGGGTTGCAGAAAACCCGGGCTCCGCTGCAGGTACTGGATGCGACTGCCGGTCTTGGTCAGGACGCTTTCGTGCTGGCCTCCCTGGGGTGTCAGATGACACTGTTTGAGCGTAATCCGGTCATCCATGCGCTGCTGGCGGATGGCCTGTATCGGGCCGCCCTGAATGAGACTTGTGCGCCAATCGCGGCGCGAATGACGCTGCACGCAGGCAGTTCTCTGGACTGGATGAACCAGGCAGGACCCGAGGCCGTCGATGTGGTCTATCTGGACCCGATGTTTCCGCATCGGGACAAGTCTGCGCTGGTCAAGAAGGAGATGCAGGTGTTCCGGCAGGTGGTGGGTGATGATGACGACGCCAGCCAGCTACTGGAGGCCGCGCTCGGCTGTGTCCGCTATCGGGTGGTGGTCAAACGCCCCCGCAAGGCACCCGCGATCGCCGGACCGGAGCCGGCTGCTCGGGTTGAGGGTAAAAGCAGTCGCTACGACATCTATCCGATCCGGGCGCTGCCGGCCTGACAGTGCCGCAGCGATCTGTCAGGCGTCGAGCATGGTGACCTGCTGGATCGCCTGGCGTTTCTCCACGCTCAGAACCAGACGGGCGTCTTCCGCCACTTCATCCAGACCCTCGCCGTAGCATAGCCGGCCGTCTTCATCGGTTGTGAGAACGCCGTTTTTCTGCATATTGGCGATGAAGTTCCGGAACAGGGTCTTGTCGAAGAACTCCGGTGCGTTCAGGCCGAACAGAATCGACATCCGTTCCGCCAGCAGGGTGCTCTGTTCTTCGAGTTCCGCCGCAGTCAGGTTGCCGGAGCCATATTTTCTGAGTATGCCCAGGGTGATGTGATAGCGTTCCAGGGTCTGGATGATGAAGCGGGACAGAATCCGCGACCGCAGCATCGCTTCGGTACCTTCCTCAGGCCGTCCCAGACGCTCATCCGCAAGCCTGATCAGCAAGCCCTGGTCCACCAGCACGTCAATCCACTGGTTGATCACCGCGTCTACCTTTTCCTGGTCATACTGCAGGAACAGCTCTGACTGCAGGTAGGGATAGGCGACGCTGGTGAGGAAAACGATCTTTTCCCGGCTCAGGCTGGCCTTGTTCTCGAACAGGCTGGCAATGAGCGCTGGTAGAGCAAACAGATGCTGGATGTTGTTGCGGTAGTAAGTCATCAGGATGGCGTTCGAGCCTTCCAGGGCAATAATGTCGCCCAGTTTCTGGGGCTGACGGGTAATCAGCCCCATGTTCTCGCAATAGGCAATCCAGTCCCGGCCGCTGCCTTCGGGCAGGGTAATGGTTTCGGCATAGGGATAGGCGCGCAGCAGGTCAGCATACTTGTCCAGCAGGCGGATCAGCTGGCCCTCGTCCATCGCCAGCCGCTCGGTACCCAGCAGAACGGTGGCCGTCATGCCAATCGGGTTCACAGCCACCGAGGCGTTGATGTTGCTGGCCACACGCTGGGACAGATTATCAACGGCCTGGTTCAGCCAGGGGGGACGATACTCGGCGTCATAGGCTTCGTGGCGCCAGCTTTCGTGAACGTCGTCCAGCACCTTGTCCAGGTGGATCGGATCACCGAAGTTGACGGCAACGCGGCCAAACGAGTTGGTCAGTTTGCGAGCGGTCTTGGCGAGACCGAAAATGCTTTCTTTCTGTTTCTTTTTCCCGCGCAGCTCGCCGAGGTAGGAGCGCCCTTCCATGACCTTCTCGTAGCCGATGTACACCGGTACAAAAACGATGGGCTTGCGGTGATCCCGCAGGAAGCTGCGCACGGTCATCGACAGCATGCCCGGGCGTGGCGGCAGCATGCGGCCGGTCCGGGAGCGGCCACCCTCGACGAAATACTCCACCGAGTAGCCCCGGGTGAACATCACATGCATGTACTCGTTGAACACGGTGGCATAGAGCGGGTTGTCCTTGAAGCTGCGGCGCATGAAAAACGCGCCGCCACGGCGCAGGATTGGCCCCACGATGGGCATGTTCAGGTTGATGCCTGCCGCAATGTGGGGCGGCATCAGGCCGTTTTTGTAGAGCACATAGGACAGCAGCAGGTAATCGATGTGGGAGCGGTGGCAGGGTACGTAGACCACAGCGTTGTCCTGTGCCGCTTCCTTGGCTACCCCAATGTTGTGAATGGCAATGCCGTTGTAGATCCGGTTCCAGAGCCAGGCCAATACCAGCTCCAGGAAGCGAATAGTCACAATCGACATGCTGGCGGCGATCTCGTCTGCGTATTTGTAGGCCTTGGCGCGGACCTTCTCCGGGGGGATGTCGTCCTTCGCTGCAGTCTCACGGATGGCTTCCTTGACCGCCTGGGTGCGTACCAGCCCCTCCACCAGGGTGCGTCGATGCGACAAATCCGGCCCCAGCACCGCCTGGCGTACACGACGGAAGTGGGTTCGCAGAATTCGCGCCAGCTTGCGGTTGGCCTTCTGTTCGTTGTCGCGATACTCGTCCACCACCTGCCTGAGTGACAGCGGTTGGTTGAACTGCACGTAGGTGTTGCGGCCATGCACCAGAATAATCAGAAATTTCTGCAGGCGGCCCGCGACTGACCAGGTGTCTGAGAGCAGCAGCTTGACCAGGGACTTTTCCTTGTCGGGTGAGCGACCCCAGAACAGCGAGACGGGCACAATCTGGACGTCCTGATCCGGATGTTCCAGCCCGAAGTGGACCAGATCAGTAAATTCCCGGGTAGGCACCGGCTTGTGCCGGCCGCCCCGAAACAGGCCGCCAATGCGTTTGTAAAGGAAGAAAAACGAATGCGAGGGCCCGTTCTTGACCGGCAAGGTATCTGTGGCGCCCGGTAACCGGGCCCGGATGACTTCCTGCTCCAGCACCAGCCGGCTCGAAAGTGAGCTGTACTGGAGCACGTAACAGACGGGTTTGTCCGGGTCCAGCCCGAGGGCTTCCAGGGTATTGCCACTGACATCAGTCCTGACCCATAAAAACAGGATCTTTCGGAAAAGAGACAGGATCAGGCTGCGAATGCCCTGATAAAGTCGCATAAACGGTTACTCCGGTCCTGGAAACAGGCGCCAAGTTTAACGGGTTGGGGCGGTAGCGGAAAGTCGTGCACCAATTCTTGGTGATGAATGTGATGTGGTACATTTCGGGACTGGTATTCAGGCAGCAGGAAAGGCAGGGCATGGCAGACGACAAGGCACAGTGGGTACCCGGGTGGAATGAGGCCTCGCCGGAGCAGGGTGATCTGCTGCTGGCGTTCACGGGCAGCAGTATTCTGAAGCCGGCGGATGGCTGGTTCCTTCGCTGGGGTGGCCCGGAAATGGGTGGAAGCCGTCCGGAGGCGCTGTCCCTGGGCGCCTGGGAGGGGCGCCCTCTGTATGTCACCATGCTGCCGGACACCGGTGTGCCGGGCATGCAGACGCTGTCCCTGCGTGAGGCTATGCTGCTTACGCCCGGGGCGCCGGTGGATCTGCTCAGTACCGGTTATCAGGTTTGGCAGTGGTGGCAGGACCATCGTTACTGCGGCCGCTGTGGAGAGAAAACCGGAGCTCATCCCCGCGAACGGGCGCGCTGGTGCAACCGGTGTGGCATCCCCTGGTACCCGCGTATTGCCCCTTGCATCATTACCGTTATTCGGCGGGGCGACCGCTTCCTGCTGGCAAAATCCTCACGGGTTACCCGCAACTTCTACAGTCTGATCGCTGGTTTTGTGGAGCCTGGCGAAAATCTGGAGCAGGCGGTGGCCCGGGAGGTGATGGAGGAAACCGGTTTGGCGGTGACCAACATTCGCTATCAGGGGTCGCAGCCCTGGCCATTTCCTCACCAGTTGATGCTGGGCTTCTTTGCCGACTACGAGAGTGGTGAATTGCGGTTGCAGGAAGACGAACTGGCGGATGCTGGCTGGTTTACGCTGGATGAACATCCTCCGGTTCCGCCAGAAACCACCATAGCAGGGCGATTGATCAATGCCCTGAAAGCAGAGATTGCTGCCGGCAATGGCGGTAGCCACCATGACTGACCGTCGCCCGAGGGTGCTGGTGTTTGATTCCGGGGTCGGTGGTCTGAGTGTCGCCGCCTGTATTCACCAGACGTTGCCCGGTGTGGAGCTGGTTTACCTGGCAGATAATGCCGGCTTTCCCTATGGCGACAAGCCCGAACAGGTGGTGATCGAGCGCTGTTGCACGCTTATACGGCAATGTCTGGCTGAGTTTCCGTGCGATGTGGTGGTGGTGGCCTGTAATACCGCCAGTACCGTTGTCTTGCCCGAGCTCAGGGCCACTATTGCTGTGCCGGTGGTCGGGGTGGTGCCGGCCGTCAAACCGGCGGCAGCCTGTTCCGTCAATCGCCGCATTGGCCTGTTGGCGACACCGGCGACGGTCAAACGCGCCTATCTGGATGATCTGATTCAGAAGTATGCCCGGGATTGCGAGGTGGTCCGCCTTGGCCATCCGGCCCTGGTGCGCTGGGCTGAGGAGCTGGTTGGCGGCTCTGCGCCGGATCAGGTGGAGGTGGATGACGCCATGGTGCCGCTGCGCGAAGCCGGTGTCGACACCGTGGTTCTGGGCTGCACTCATTACCCGCTATTGATGCCCTGGTTACGCAAGGCGTTGCCGGAGGTGATGCACTGGGTGGAGTCCGGCGAGGCGATAGCCCGCCGCGTGGCCTGGTGGTTTGAACAGGCCGGTGACCTGGCCTGTGCGCAGACACCGCCGAACCAGTCCGGGGCTGTGGTGACCAGTGCCTGCTTTTCTGGTGATGCGCCGGAAGACCTGGGCCCGTTCATGTCGGAAATGGGCATCCCGGTGGGGATGGTGGCCGGTCACTGGCCCGGCGTTACAGCAACCGGGTCAGTTTGAACATGGCGAGGAATTCCAGCGCCGGGATCGCCCGCTTGTGGCAGCAGTAGGTTTTGAAGCCATCGCCGCGGAAGCGTGATTTCGTGAACTCCAGCCCCTTGAAGTTATACAGGAAGTTTCCTTTCTCATAGATTCCGTGGAGCATCTTCTTGAGCAGCCGGCTTTCCTGGTGTTCCGTGGCCTTGTCGAGGGACAGAGGTATCAGGCCCAGGTCCAGAAATGGCACACCCTCGGCCTTGAACACATCCATGGCGTGGGCCATCAGGGTATAGAAGATACCCTGACGGAAATCCGCGTTGGCGCGGGAGATGTTGGGCACATAACTGATAATTTCGTTGTTGCGATAGATCGGGTCGAAGTAGATAAAGCCGACGGCCTTGCCATCCTGATAGGCGTAGAAATGGCGTTCGTTTTCCCGATAATCCATTTCCATCGGGCGAATCAGGAAACGGATTTCGTTGCTCTTGCATTTTCGGGTGCGAATCCAGGCTTCCGAGATTTCCCGCGTGTGGTCATCACTGAAACGCTCTTTCACCGTGATCCCGTTCTTTTCGGCCTGGTTCAGGGCGGTTCTCAGAATCTGCTTTTTCTTGCCGCTGAGGGACCATTTGCGCAGGTCGATGCGGGATTCGCTGCCAAACTGGGTGCCGTAGAGCCCGAAGCGTAGATGCAGGAAATCCACCACCGGTTTGGAGACCTGGATGTAGCAGGCATTCGGGAACTTCTGGTGGAAGCGCTCCAGAATCACCGGGAAGTTCTCGGGTGCGCAAACCGGGTCTGACAGCACAAAGGTGCCGCCCCATTTACGCATGTAGGCCACGTAGCCCATCCCTTCAACATCGAAGTACTGCATGCCCGGCTGCAGAGTCGAGAAGGATTGTGAGTGCACGCCGAACTGCTTGAGGTAGTTCACCCGCTCTGAAAACGTAAACTGTCCGTCGGTGAGTCCCTGGGTACGGTCCAGTGCAAGAATCTGGTCTGACATGATGACGCTCCCGATAACCTGTTGTTGTTTTTGGTGTCAGGGGTTCAGGCCTGTTTTCGGCCGAGGATGGACCAGTAGCAGTCCATGTTCAGAAGCTTGAAGTGCTTCTTCTCGGTTACCTGCAGGCCCAGGCGCTGCATGTGCTCGGGGTAGTTGTAGATCTTGTGGAAGGCGTTGTTGGCAAACAGCCAGAAAATGAACACCGCCATGTACCAGTAGAGTTTCTTGAACATGCGGGACAGGATGTTACCCGTCGGGTAGCAGAAGTCGCCGACAACCACTCTGGCATCGGCCTTGCCCAGGCGAATCAGGTGCTCGAGCACCTTCACCATCATGTCTTCGTCAAACACGTTCAGGAAAAAGTTGGCGACCACCATGTCATATTGCTCGAACTCATCCACCTTCATGATGTCGCTGTGGATGCGGCGTATGGTCAGATGAGGCGCTTCTTTATGCTGGGCATCGGCGAATTTGCGCAGCATGGTTTCGGACAGATCGACCACCGTTACCTCCGCTCCCAGCTCTGCGGCTCGGATAGCGTCCCGGCCGTGGCCGACGCCGGCAAAGAGAATGCGGTCTCCGGGTTTTACCGTTTCCACATCCAGCATGGCGGTCTTGCAGCGATGGATGTTCTTGCCGCTGTAGAGATTGCTGAGAAAATCGTAGACGGGGCCAATATACTTGTACTTGTCGCGCATGATGACTGCTGCCTTCTTCTTGTTCCCTGGTTGTCCGCCACCGTTATTGTGATTGTTGCTCCGACAGCCTGTCGGACATTCCGGTGATCGGTTACTGATAAACCGAGCTTAGAGAAGGGGTAGGTTGAAAGATGTGCAGTACTGCGCATTTCCGGATACACAAAGTAACGTAAGGATACACTTTGCAAACCGGGTCAATGTTTTGGTTCAGAGTGTCAGACAATCGATAATCGTTTTAGCCGGTATGTGCGAAGGCCGGCCCATCTTTGGCCAGCAACCGTGTAATGTCGGCGGCGGGTCGGGCGGGGCCGTAGAAGAAGCCCTGAACCTGGTGACAGCCGAGGCTTTTCAGGTACGCAAGTTGGTCGTCGGTTTCCACACCTTCGGCCACAATCTCGAGTTTCAGGCCGTGAGCCATGGCGATAATGGCGTTGACGATGCAGGCTCCGTCTTCGCCACTGCGTATGGCTTTAACAAAGGACTGGTCCACCTTCAGAGTGTGAATCGGTAGACGGTGCAGGTAATTGAGCGAGGAATAGCCGGTACCGAAATCGTCGATGGCGATGCGCACGCCGGTGGCGGCCAGCTCCTTGAGCTTGCGGCTGATCTGTTCAAGATCATTCATGATCACATTTTCTGTGATTTCGATTTCCAGGTTATCGGCCGGGAAGTTGTGGGCGGCCACCCGGTTCATCAGGGTTTCGACGAATCTGGGGTGCTCCACCTGGCTGGGGGAGAGGTTCACCGCCAGGCGCAGGTCGGAATGCCCGCTACTGATCCAGCGGCCCACGTCGCGGCAGGCCTGATCGATAACCTGTTCACTGAGTTTGCCAACCAGCCGGGTTTCTTCTGCCAGGGGCAGGAAATCCCCGGGGTAGAGCAGTCCCCGTTCAGGGTGCTGCCAGCGCACCAGGGCCTCCAGGCCCACCACCCGGTTGGAACGGGAGCATACCTGAGGCTGGTAAAACACCCGGAGCTCGTTGCGTTCCAGTGCCAGGCGAAGATCCCGTTCCAGGCTCAGCCGGTTGGCGGTGTTGATGCTCATGCTGTCGGAATAGAAGCGATAGCCATCTTTACCCCGCGCTTTCACGTGGTACATGGCGATATCGGCGTTCTGTATCAGCAGATCCATGGTCTCGCCGGCTTCGGGGAATACTGAAATCCCGATACTGACCCCCACAAAGACCTCGTGGTCTCCCAGCTGGAACGGCGCTTTCAGAGCGTTGATCAGTTTACGGGCAATGTTCCTTGCGTCGTCGTTGCCGTGAATGCTCGGCAATAACAGGGTGAATTCATCGCCCCCGAAGCGGGACAGGGTGTCTCCCCGGCGTAGGCACTTTTCCAGTCGATGCGTGACCGCCTGCAACAGGCGATCTCCCATGGCGTGTCCGAGCGTGTCGTTAACCACCTTGAAGCGGTCCAGATCCAGAAACATCACGGCAAGTTTCTGCTGACTGCGTCGTGCATGGGTGATGGCCAGTTCCAGCCGGTCTTTGAACAGAGCCCGATTCGGCAGCCGGGTCAGCAGGTCGTGGTAAGCCTGGAAATTGATGAAGGCCTCGGCCTCCTTGCGCTCGGTGACATCGCGGGCGATGCCATAATAACGCGCTGGCTGGCCGGTGCAGCCGCCCTGGGTCTTGCCGGTCTGGGGCCAGGTTTGTGGGTCTACCGGGAAGGCGGTGATCTCGAAATGACGGGTGGCCTTGCGGCTACCCCGGGTTTTCAGGCGGACCTCCAGCACCCGGGGATTGTCGGCAGAGATGTTGGGGCCCTGCAGAGCATAGGTGCCACGGGCCACGTCCCGGTCATCCAGTATGTGGCGGAAATGCTGCCCGCAGAGCTCTGAGGGCTGATAGCCGAGCAGGCTTTCGACCTTGTTGTTGATGAAGCAGATATGCCCGGTTTCATCGAGCATGAACACGATGTCCGGCGAGCTGTTGACGATATAGCGGTGCAGAGCCTCGGATTTCTCCAGCCGGGACTGAACCATCTCATGGGCGCGAATAAGCGACTGCTTGCCCAGAACCCCTTCTACAGTTGCCAGCAATTCTTCCGGGTCAAAGGGTTTACGGATGTAATCCAGTGCGCCCCGGCGCAGGGCCCGACTGACGGTGCTGAAAGACGACTCTCCGCTGACCACAATGACACCGCAATCCGGCTGCAGCCGGCCGGTTTCCGCCATTACCTGGAAACCGTCCAGCTCTGGCATGTTCAGATCCAGCAGGGCCAGATCATAGGCTTGCCGGTGAAGCTGTTCACAGGCCTGTCGCCCACCGTGGGCTTCTGACACCTCAAAACCCCGGCTCCGGAGGAGGTCGGCCAGGGTTTTGAGCAGGCGTGGCTCGTCGTCTGCCACCAGGATACTGGGGCGTCGTGAAAGGCTGGAGGACTCTGTGGTCTGTTCGCTTGCCATGGCTGTGTGTCCGTGGTTTCGTCGTCAGTCGGTGTCGTTATCGTTATGACTTGCCGCCGGCAGCAGTATCCGGAAGGCCGTGCCCTCCTGTCCGGTGTGGCAAGCAATGATGCCCTCCATGTCATCAATCAGTTGTTTAACAATGCTCAGCCCCAGGCCGCTATGGCCATCTCCCTTGGTGCTGTTGACCGGTTCAAACAGTCGGCGTTGCAATGGCTCCGGAATGCCGGGACCGTTATCGGTGACCTGTAACTCAACCCAGCGTCGCCGGTTCTGAAACAGGGGTGCCGTGGTTTTCAGCGTGACGGTTCCGGGCCGCTCTCCAAAGCCCTCAACTGCGTTTCTGACCAGATTAAGGACGATCTGGCGGACCGCAGAGGGGGCTGCCTGTACTTGAGTGTCCGCTTTGCAGAGGTGCAGGTGAAGCTCCCGGTGATCGTCATGGAACAGGCTATCCCGAAGGATTCTGCCCAGACCGGTCAGTTCTTCGTTCAGATCGGTGTCGGAGCCTGTTGCTTCGGCTGCGTGCTGGCTGATCTGCAACAACAGGTTGCCGGCACGCTCGAGTTCTTCCTGAATGATGTTCAGCTCATCCTGAACATCTGGATCCTGGAGCCGGCTGCGCAGCTGGAACAGGTACTGGCGGATAATGGTGAGCGGGTTACTGACCTCGTGTACCTGTCGGCGCAGACGATCGTTCACCATTTGCTGGTCCGAGCCAAGGCGATCGGCAGATGACAGCTCGAGAACCGCTGAGAGTTCCCGGGTGAACAACTCTCCGAGGTTGCGCGCACCCGCCACTGTCTGGTCGTCGATGCCAATCACGAACACACTGTCCCCGGTTGCAACCGGGAGCGCCAGTAGTGAGGGTGCGGCCAGCAAGGAGCACAGCTGTTGATCAAGCACGGTGGGTTCGGTCTGATCCATGGTTGTGGTGGTGCCGGTTCTCAGAGCAGTGGTTAGCGCGCTGTCGCCGTAGGCTGGATTAACGGACATCTCCGGCAGTTGCCGGCAGGTGCCTGAACGTAGCGTAAGATCCTCACCCTCCCGGCTAAAGCAGAGCACGGGCAGACCGGTGATCAGTGCCAGGCTGCTGGCGGCTTCCGACACCAGTGTGGAGAGGTTTTCCGGGCCAGAGGCTGGCAACGCCAGCGCGGTTCGCACCATGGTGTGTTCCAGCAGCCGCTGGTTCAGCTGACGTCTGGCCTCGCGGGCATCGTAATCAGTATCCAGAGGGATACCGAGGGAGGCAGCCACGCTGGCAACCTCTTCGCCGATCTTCTTGTTGATCTCAAGGGTAAGATCTTCCTGCAACCCGAAGATGGTGGCCGCTGCCCCTACGCCTACGGCATCAGACAGAGCTAGCCGGGTAGAGAGACTGACCACCTTGACCAGGTGCCCGGCATCCCTCAGTTGTCCGGGCAAGGCCTGTTGATAGCGCATGGCATCGACAGCCATTGTGCCCAGCCCCCAGGAGGACACCAGCCCGGCGGCGATGTCGTTCTGCTGGTTCAGTATCTGTTGCTTGCGTTCGGGGCAGGGTGTTTTGATCGCAATGAGCTCGCCAATGTTATGCATCATCCCCAGAAGAAAGGCCTCTTCCGGTTCCGGGTAGCGGGTCAGCGTAGCCAGCGTCTTGGCCGTCAGTGCGGTGGTCAGGGAGTGCCGCCAGAAGTCCCTCAGTTGTTGCCACTCATCGCCTCCAAGTTCACACATCAGCTGTCGCAGGGCGGACGTCAGTAGCAGCGTCTGGAATTTTCGGGTCCCCAGTCTCAACAAGGCCTGTTCAACAGAATGGCTGGGAGCTCCCCGATGGTATAGCGCGGAACTGGTGAGGGCGAGTAACCGGGTAACGAGGGCGGTGTCGGCAGAAACGATACGACTGATTTCGCGATAGCTTTGACCGGAATGGCAGGCGTCCAGAGCGCGCAGGATAACCTCTGGAAGGCTCGGCAGCTGTAGATCTGACGCAATATCCGTCGCTGTAGTCATGGCACGCCCCTTTGGTCCTGCGCGGTCCGCTAATGGCCGTGCGCAAGCTTCCCTGTTCTGTATTGAAATAATATGACAGGGTGTTCATTCTTCTTGTTGGTCCCTGAGCTTAGACAATAATCCGTCTCTATTAAATACTTATTGGTGCTTTTTTAAGCAATCTATCATCCGGTCTGTGATATGTGTACCCTTTTTACAGGTTAAAATGTCGCTTATAGTGACAAGTTTAAGCGTCCAGGCTGTTTTTAATGGAAGTCCCCAAGCAGACACAAAGCCAGAACCCAGCGCAAAAATCGCGCCAGACCCGAACCATCGCCATTACGGGCGGAAAGGGCGGTGTTGGCAAGACCACGGTGGCGCTGAACCTGGCCATTGCCCTGTCCGAGCAGGGTCAGAAGGTGCTTCTGCTGGATGGCGATACCGACCTTGCCAACGTCAGCATTATGGTAGGTGCCTACCCTCAGCGCACGCTTGCCGATGTGGTGGCGGGGCGATGCGCCATGCAGGATATTATCATGACCACATACGGCGGGCTGGATCTGATCCCCGGTGCATCCGGTGTGCAGAGCTGTATGGAGATGTCGGAGCAGGGCGGTCTGGCCGTTCTGCGGGCCCTGCATGAGCTTGAGAACCGCTACGACACCGTTATTATTGATACGGCGTCGGGTTTACAGTCGGTGGGCTTGCATATGATTGCTGCTGCCGAACTGGCCTGTCTGGTTGTCACGCCTGATCCGGCCTCACTAACCGACGCTTTTTCTCTGATGAAGGTACTCAAACGCCGCGGCTACCGCCGGACTCCGGCAGTGATCGTTAATATGGCGCAGGGGGCCAGTCAGGCGCGCTCTGTGTTTCAGCGTTTTAATGGTGCCTGTCAGCGCCATCTGCAATGGTCGCTGCATTATCTGGGCGGGCTCTGGCGTGATGAAACTCTGCGTCAGTCAGTGCTGGACCAGATGCCGGTGACGGTGCTGCCGGCTTCGGACCCCTCCTGTCGTCAGTTTCACTCCCTGGCCGAGATGCTGAACGTTCATGTTGGCCGACTGCCCCCAAGAAAGGCGGGGATCGCCGCTTATTGGTACCGGGCCGCCAAACGCGCCACTGAGGCGGACGCAGGTAATGGTCGGAACAGTGGGGCGGATAAAAGCAGCCGGCAGCATTGTCTGGATCTGATCGCACAATTAGAAAAGGCCATGATATCGGTACCCGACGATGTCATGCTCAGATATGAAGCATTTACCCGGCTGTTTGCACTGTTGGGGCGCAGTCCCGATGCCGACACGGTGGAGATCATTCAGACCAGTCTCGCCGCCATGAACTGGGATAAGCTGCCGACTCGCGATCGCGCCAGTCTTGCTCGTCATTTGCGGCATTTGTCAGATGAGTTGTCGCCACCGCCGAGTGACCAGCCCCCCTCTCAGGCGGTTCATCACAGCCTTGAGGGGCCTCTGTATGACCGGGTCAGTTTTGGCGAGCAGGAGCAACTGGTACGCGCCCTGCGGGAAAAACCGGCCAATGTCTCACTGGACGACCTGTTGCGGGCGCTGGCGGGCAAAGACCGAACAGGCTCCTGAGGCAGCCGTTTCCGGGGCGATCCATGTGCCTTTTTAATTGTCATTTTATTAGCGTTTTTTGTGTCGTAATTTTGCAGTCTGTCACCGTGCTGTCACGTTCGTTGTGTGAGAATTGACCGATATCGTGGCTCGTGGCCCGCAATATGCAGGCACTCTGACAGGCGGTTGCAACAGGGAATCAGTGACGACGGGGAAAGGGATGTGCCCCGCCCGCACAGTACTGGCCGGCGTCAGATCGGCTTTAGTGATCTCAGAGAAGGAGTTCTATCATGGCAATACAGCAGGTACATCACGCTGACACTTCATCATCAAAGGTGCTCGGACAGCTACGCGGCAAGCGGGTTCTGATCACCGGTACCACCGGCTTTCTGGGCAAGGTGGTCCTCGAAAAGCTGATTCGGGCGGTGCCTGATATCGGCGCTATTTACCTGCTGATCCGGGGCAATAAACGGCACCCGGATGCTCGTTCCCGTTTCCTGGAAGAAATTGCCACGTCCTCGGTGTTTGACCGTCTTCGCGAGGCCGATTCAGAGGCATTTGACGCCTTTCTGGAAGAGCGCATTCACTGCGTGACCGGTGAGGTGACCGAAGCGGGTTTCGGGATAGGGCAGGAAGACTATCGCAAACTCGCCACCGAACTGGATGCGGTGATCAACTCCGCCGCGAGCGTGAATTTCCGTGAAGAGCTCGACAAGGCTCTGGCCATCAACACCCTGTGCCTTCGGAATATTGCCGGCCTGGTGGATTTGAACCCGAAGCTTGCGGTCTTGCAGGTCTCCACCTGCTATGTCAATGGCATGAACTCGGGGCAGGTCACCGAATCGGTGATCAAGCCGGCAGGCGAGGCCGTGCCGCGTTCCCCGGACGGCTTCTACGAGATAGAAGAGCTCGTTCGCCTGCTGCAGGATAAAATTGAAGACGTTCAGGCCCGTTATTCCGGCAAGGTGCTGGAGAAGAAGTTGGTGGACCTGGGGATTCGGGAAGCCAACCGCTATGGCTGGAGCGATACCTACACCTTTACCAAGTGGCTGGGCGAACAGTTGCTGATGAAGGCGTTAAACGGGCGCACCCTGACCATTCTGCGTCCTTCGATTATCGAAAGTGCCCTGGAGGAGCCGGCGCCCGGCTGGATTGAGGGGGTGAAGGTGGCAGATGCCATCATTCTGGCTTACGCACGGGAAAAAGTGACCCTGTTCCCGGGCAAACGCTCCGGCATCATCGATGTGATTCCAGTGGACCTGGTGGCCAACTCCATCATTCTTTCCCTGGCGGAAGCTCTTGGAGAACCCGGTCGGCGCCGCATTTATCAGTGTTGCAGCGGGGGCGGCAATCCAATCTCTCTGGGTGAGTTCATCGACCATCTCATGGCGGAATCAAAAGCCAATTACGCTGCCTACGATCACCTGTTCTACCGGCAGCCCAGCAAGCCGTTTCTGGCGGTTAACCGGGCGCTGTTTGATTTGGTGATCAGTGGTGTTCGCTTACCGCTCTCCCTGACGGACCGTGTGCTCAAATTACTGGGAAATTCCCGGGACCTGAAAATGCTCAGGAACCTGGATACCACCCAGTCGCTGGCAACCATTTTTGGTTTCTACACCGCGCCGGATTATATCTTCCGCAACGATGAGCTGATGGCTCTGGCGAACCGGATGGGTGATGTCGATAAAGGGCTGTTCCCGGTGGATGCCCGCCTCATTGACTGGGAACTCTACCTGCGCAAGATTCACCTGGCCGGGCTCAATCGCTATGCCCTGAAAGAACGAAAGGTGTACAGCCTGAAAACCGCGCGCCAGCGTAAAAAAGCAGCCTGAAAAACGTCGCCGGGGCAGGAAAGCGCTTCTGCCCCGGTTTCTTCCTTCTGTTTTGGCCATTTCCTGCGGGCAAACTATCCTTGAGAGTATTACCTGGTAGTGGCCCGTCCCTGCCGTTATCGCTGCATTTCTGAGCAGGTTGCCCCTAATTGCCGGGCATCTTAGGACGTTAGTCTAATTCATTGTGCGGTGGCACACATGTTGAACTACAGGCATCTGTCTTGCGGGCGAAAAACGCCCGACCACCCTGAATTTAAAAACCGACAATGACAACAGACTCAGATCAAGGGGGAGCACAATGACTGACAAGCAGGTATATCCGGTAAGTCCGGAGGTCGCCGAGCGCGCACTGGTCAGCAAATCGCAATATGAGGAAATGTATCGCCAGTCCGTGGAGGACCCGAATACCTTCTGGGGCGAGCATGGCAAGCGTATCGACTGGATCAAGCCGTTCACCAAGGTCAAGAACAGTACCTACGATTACAACAACCTGTCTATCAAATGGTTCGAGGACGGTGTCCTGAACGCCTCGGCCAACTGCCTGGATCGCCACCTGGAACAACGTGGCGATCAGACCGCGATCATCTTTGAGGGGGACGATCCCTCGGTATCCCGGAATGTCACCTACCGGGAGCTCTACGAAGAGACCTGTAAGTTTGCCAACGTGCTCAAGGATCAGGGCGTCAAGAAGGGTGATGTGGTTACCATCTACATGCCCATGATTGTTGAAACTGCCGTTGCCATGCTGGCCTGCGCACGTATTGGTGCGATCCACTCTGTGGTGTTTGGTGGCTTCTCTCCGGAAGCTCTGGCCGCACGGATTGTGAACGGCAAATCCCGTTTCGTGATTACCGCAGATGAAGGTCTGCGTGGTGGCCGTGCCATCCCGCTGAAGAAGAACGTGGATTCCGCCCTCAAGCATGAGGACGACGCCAAGGTCGACAAGGTGATCGTGGTGTCTCGCACCGGTAACGATCAGGTGCCCTGGACCGAAGGCCGCGATCTGCGTTACGAAGACCTGATGAAGAATGCCTCGGCTGAATGCCAGCCAGAGCCGATGAATGCGGAAGACCCGCTGTTCATGCTGTACACCTCTGGCTCTACCGGTGCGCCGAAAGGCGTTCTGCACACTACCGGTGGTTACATGGTCTATGCCTCCATGACCCATCAGTACGTGTTCGACTATCACGATGGTGATGTTTACTGGTGTACCGCTGACTTCGGTTGGGTAACCGGCCACAGCTACATTCTCTATGGTCCGCTGGCAAACGGTGCCATCACTCTGCTGTTCGAGGGGGTGCCCAACTATCCGGACAGTTCCCGCATGGGGCAGGTGGTCGACAAGCACAAGGTCAACATCCTGTATACTGCACCGACCGCTATCCGCGCATTGATGGCGCAGGGTGAGTCCTGCATGGACGGCACCACCCGTAGCAGCCTGAAACTGCTGGGCTCTGTGGGTGAGCCAATCAACCCGGAAGCCTGGGAGTGGTATCACCGCGTAATCGGTAACAGCAAGTGCCCGATCGTAGATACCTGGTGGCAGACTGAAACCGGCGGCATCCTGATTTCTCCGCTGCCTGGCGCGGTGGACCTGAAGCCGGGTTCCGCGACGCTGCCGTTCTTCGGCGTTCAGCCGGCATTGGTTGATAACGAAGGCAACATCCTGGAAGGCAAGACCGAAGGCAACCTGGTGATTCTCGACAGCTGGCCGGGCCAGATGCGCACCATCTACGGTGATCACGAGCGTTTCATTCAGACCTACTTCAGCACCTATAAGGGCATGTACTTTACCGGTGACGGTGCCCGTCGGGATGAGGACGGTTACTACTGGATTACCGGCCGGGTGGATGACGTTCTGAACGTCTCCGGTCACCGTCTGGGTACTGCGGAAGTTGAGAGTGCACTGGTTGCCCACGACAAGGTGGCCGAAGCTGCCGTGGTAGGTTACCCGCACGACATCAAGGGGCAGGGCATCTACGTTTACGTAACCCTGGTGCAGGGCGAGGAGCCCAGCGACGAGCTCAAGAAAGAGCTGGTACAGTGGGTGCGTAAAGAAATTGGCCCGATTGCCTCGCCGGATGTGATTCAGTGGGCACCTGGACTGCCCAAGACCCGGTCTGGCAAGATTATGCGCAGGATTTTGCGTAAAATTGCCGCTAACGAGCACGATCAGCTTGGAGATACGTCCACTCTGGCTGATCCGGGCGTAGTGGATGAGCTGATCAGCAGCCGGGCGTTCAAGTAACGCCCCGCTGCTGGCACTAACCTGTGAGGAATCTGTTGAATGACACAAACAATTATCGTCGCTGATGATCACCCGCTGTTTCGGGCAGCATTGAAACAGGCGGTCAATCAGGCGGTGCCGGATGCCGAGACGGTGGAGGTCGACAGCATCAAGGCGCTGCAGGCGGCGGTAGAGTCGCACCCGGACGCGGACCTGATCCTGCTGGATCTGAACATGCCGGGTGCCCATGGTTTTTCGGGTCTGGTGTTCATGCGAGGCCAGTACCCGGGTTTGCCTGTGGTGGTTGTGTCCGGTTCAGAAGATCTGCAGGTGATGCGCCGCTCGATTGATTACGGTGCTTCCGGCTTTATTCCCAAATCGGCACCTTTGCCAACCATTACCGAGGCTATACAGGCGGTGCTGGAGGGGGATGTCTGGCTGCCGGAGGGAGTCGCCGACAAGATTGAGCGTATGCAGGCTGAGACCACGGATTTCTCTGAGCGTCTGGCGTCGCTGACACCGCAGCAGTTCCGGGTGTTGGGGATGCTGGCCGAAGGGCTCCTGAACAAGCAGATCGCTTACGATCTGGATGTTTCGGAGGCGACGATCAAAGCTCACATCACGGCGGTGTTCCGCAAGCTTGGGGTCCGGAACCGGACTCAGGCGGTGATTGCCATTCAGCAGATGGAGCTGGATCCTTCGGAGCAGTCGCTTTCGGGGAGTTGAGGTTTTAGCTTTTCAGTTTGTTTCAAAACGGGAGCCTTTGGGCTCCCGTTTTTGTTTTCGGCTTATGGGTGACTCCCGGCTCTCGGCGTCGGTGCTGTGCCGCAGATGGGGAAGCCCTCCCTGGGACCGCTACGAGCACTTCCATGTGCGCTTCTCTTTGGCCATCCATGGCCAAAGACATCCCAGGGAGGGCTTCCCCATCTGCGTCATCATGCTTTGGTGATTGCTTATCGGGATACGCTTGTTATTCATTTTATGGGCGGATTCCCTTTCTCGTTCTTTGGCCATTGTTTTCTTGGGTTTTCTGTTGTAGTTTTCAGCTAACAATTGTGCGCTGAAAGTTTGGTGCATGGTGAGTGTGTTCAACAGCAAACGGTGACAGGTAAAAGATGAACGCTGCAGTGAAATCCGAAACAAGTGTGAGTGCTGTCTTCGGAAAACCGGACGAACGGGAACTCCGGGATCGCATGAAAAAGGAACTTCCCGCTGACACGTTCAAGCCGCAGACCTGGCGGGTGATCTGGTTTTTGCCCCTGCAGGCCATTATCTGGGCTGGGCTGGCGGTTATCCTGATGGCGGGTTTGCCGTGGTACGCCAATCTGGGGCTGGCGTTGCTGGTGGGGCACACCATTGGTTGCCAGGCGCTGCTGGCCCATGAGGTGCTGCATGGTGCTCTGGGCATGAGCCGGCGCTGGCAGAACGTGTTTGGCTGGCTGGGGTTTGGGCCGTTATTGGTGCCGCCGGAGTTCTGGCGCAAGTGGCACAACGTGGTGCATCACGGTAACACCAATACCGGTGATACAGACCCGGACAGCTTCGGCACGCTGCGTCGTTACAAGACCAATCCAGGCCAGAAGAAGTTTCACAAGCTGGCTCCGGGTTCCGGTACCTGGTACAGCTATCTGTTCCTGACCTATTCGTTCACGTTCCACGCCCAGCTGGTGCTGTGGATTCAGGCGAAACGCCGCAAGCAGTTCAAGGGGTTTGATCGTCGGATGGCCATCGCGCAGGTGTTTCTGTGCCTGGGGGGGTGGCTGGCGCTGGCTGCGGTTTCTGGCTCGCTCGCGCTGTTTACGGTGCTGATTCCGTTCATGGTGGCCAACGCGTTGGGTCAGGGCTATATCCTCACCAATCACTTCCTGCGCCCGCAGACACCCACCAATAACCCACTTGATAATTCCATGAGCCTGCGCAGCCATCCGGTGCTGGACCGCCTGCATTTCCGCTTCAGCCACCATATTGAACACCACTTTTTTCCGAAAATGGCCCACAACATGGCGCCGAGGGTTCGCAAGTGGCTGGAGGAAAACGAGCCGGAGCGTTATATGGCCATGCCTCACAGCACGGCGCTCAAGATGTTGTACACCACCCCGCGGGTCTATAAATCTCCGACGGAGTTGGTGGATCCTAATGATGAAAGCCGGGTGTTTGATTTGCTGCCGTTACAATCAGAGTACTCAGCAGCTAATCTGAATTAACTCCCGGCGTAACCAAGCTCTTTGTTCACCAGGTTAAACAGCTCGCCCTGCTTGTGCCACCGATCAAAGTTCTCCAGGAACTGATCGGTGAGCGCCCGCTTCCAGCCGATAAAATCACCGGCCATATGGGCGGTCATGATCACGTTTTCCCGCTGCCAGAGCGGGTGATCCGAGGGCAGGGGCTCCTCCTCAAAAACATCCAGTCCGGCGCCGGCAATCTCGCCATCGTCGAGTGCCTTGAGCAGGGCTTCGGTATTGACGATCGGGCCGCGGCCGATGTTGATCAGGCGTGCGGTCTTTTTCATGGCGGCAAAGGCTTTGGCATCAAACAGGCCTTCGGTTTGTGGCGTCAACGGCGCCGCAATCACCACGAAGTCTGCATGTGAGAGCTGCTCATAGAGCTCATCGTTGCCATGCACCGCCACGAAATCCGGGTCATCATGTCTCGGGGTACGGGCGATACCGTGGGCGTGCAGGCCGATGGCATTTACCAGCCGGCCAATCTGCCGGCCGATGGAGCCAGCGCCAACCACCAGTACCTGTTTGCCCTCGGCCCGTTCGGTATCCCGGTGTTTCCACTCCTGATTCATCTGCAGCCGGATGGAGCGGGGGAAATCCTTGGCGAACATCAGGATGGTACAGAGCACGTATTCGGCGATGGTGCGGTCGAAAATGCCACGGGCGTTGGTGACCACCACATCGCTCTTGATCAGGGCGGGAAACATCAGCGCATCCACCCCCGCGCTGGTGGCGTGAATCCATTGCAGCTTGTCAGCACAGGGCCAGGCCGCTTCAAGGGCTTCGGTACGGAAGTCCGTGACCATCATGACATCGGTGCCTGGCAGGCTTTCACGCAGGGTGGGTTCGTCGCAGGCGAAGCGCACTTCAGCCCGGGCTCTGACCGCCTCTATACCCGGCGGTGCCGGCTCTCCCGGTGCTGTCAGAACGGTAACGACCGGTTTGCGTGAATCTGTCATGTAACCTCCGGTGATGGTGCACTCAAATAACGACTGTCTTACTAGTCTGGTTGGCGGTTGTGGGCTGGTCAACCTGAGGCAGCCGGAACCGGTTTTTGAGGGGTTCGGTTATCCTTTAGTCCCGCTTGCTTGTACCCCCCCTCTTTCCTGACTAACCTGCAAAGGTACTCTTTTGTTTACCCTGTCCCCCAGGAGGTGCTTATGGCGGAATCCGCGAACAAGGACACCGGCCAGACCAAGCCGCGTAAAGTGAAGTACCGGAAGACCAAGGCCAGTTGGAACCCTGCCATGCAGGCCATTCCTGTTTCGGGGATTCGTCGCCTGGTGAATATGGCATCTACCATGAAGGATGTGATTCATCTGTCGATCGGCCAGCCAGATCTGCCCACGCCCAAACATGTTATCGACGCCTACATTGATGCGCTCAATGCCGGCCAGACCGGTTACACCATGGATGCCGGCCTGCCGGAGTTGCTGGTTGCACTGCGGGATTACTATGGCAAGCGCTACAACCGCAAGCTCACCCGTGACAACATCCTGGTAACGAGCGGCGCGACTGAAGCCATGTATCTGGCCATTTCGGCCACCTCGGCGCCCGGGCGGCAGTTCATCGTGACCGACCCATCGTTTCTGTTGTATGCACCTTTGATCCGGATGACCGGGGGTGAGGTGAAGTTTGTTCCCACGCGGGCCGAGAACAACCACCAGCTGGATCCGGACGATGTGATTCGGGCCATGGGCTCCCGCACCTTTGCGCTGATCCTGAACAACCCGAACAACCCCACCGGGGCGGTGTATCCCCGCAGTACCGTGGAGACCATTCTGGAAGAGTGCGCCTATCGTGGTATCCAGGTATACGCCGATGAAGTGTATGACCACCTGATTTTTGATGACGATGATTTTGCCAGTGTCCTCAATTGCTCCATGGACCTGGACAACATCATGTGCATCAGCAGTTTCTCCAAAACCTACAGTATGGCCGGCCTGCGCGTAGGCTGGGTCATTTCCAGCCAGGCGGCGATCAAGTCCCTGCGCCGGTACCATATGTTCACCACCTCAGTGGCCAATACCCCATCCCAGTTTGCCGGAGTGGCGGCGCTGACGGCCGACCAGCAATGCGTTCAGGACATGGTGGATATCTACCGGGAGCGTCGGGACAAGGTTGTCGAGTTGATTGATCAAACCCCTTACCTGACCGGCTACAAGCCCGGCGGTGCCTTTTTCGCTTTCCCGGACTTGCCGCCCCACGTGGATGGTTCGGATCTGGCCTTGCGCATGCTGAAGGAAACCGGTGTCTGCGTGGTGCCGGGGGACGCCTTTGGTGAACACTGCACCAACGCCTTGCGGTTCAGCTTCTCCACTACCTGCGAGCGCATGGAAGAGGCCTTTGACCGGATCATCCCCTGGATGGCCAAGCAGCAGTTCTGAGGCCTGACATGTCGGCTCTGGAATCCGTCCTGATTCAATGTCCTTACTGTTGGGAGACGCTGGATATCAGCGTCGACCCGACCGTGCCTGAGCAGGAATATGTCGAGGACTGCCAGGTGTGCTGTCAGCCCATTGTTCTGACTGTCCAGTTGGAAGAGGGGCGAGTCGTCAGCGTGGATGCCCGCCCAGAAAATGAGTAAGCGCATGACCAATCGTTAATGCCAGTCAGTTGCGGTGCAGGGCGCTCTGGCGCAGGATAAAAGCCGACCAATTTGCAGGGAATCCAATCATGTTGAATCACGCCAAAGCCTGGCTGCTGTCTCTGTTCGTTGTGCTGACGGCTAGCGGCTGCGCAAGCCTTTCGCCCTACGCCATCTCCGAGGGTGAGATTGAGGGTCACCTGAAGGATGTGGTGGCGGAGTTTGATCGAAAACAGCTGCAGAGTGGGTCGCCTCTCAGTCTCAGCCTGGATGACGCGGATATTACCCTTGGACCTGATGGTCGGGACGTAGCGGTGATCGACCTGCGTGGACAGGTAGCCCTGAATGCGTTGATGGCCAAGTTACCCGTGGACCTCGCTTTGAAAGTGGAGGGCGCGCCGGTATACGACAGCCAGGAGAAAGCGGTGTATATCCGCCGCTTGCAGTTGCTGGAGAGCTCCATTGATTCGCCCTTCTTCAAAGGGGATCTGGCACCCATCACCGACAATGTCATGCGAGCGGTGGCTCAGATGCTGGAAACCATGCCGGTGTATCGTCTGGATGAAACCGATTTCGCCCAGCGCATGTTCGGGATGGTACCGATGGATGTGCGGGTAGCCCCGGGACGACTGGAGTTTGTGATGGCGGATCAGTAAGGCAGTATCCTGCCTTGCGGTGAGTGGAAGCAAAAAAGGCCGGGTGGATGACGTTCCTCCCGGCCTTTCTGCTTGCTGGTACCGGCCTATGGCTCAGGCCGTGGCTTTCAGTGCCTCTTCGAAGATGCCGGTGGCTTCGTCAATCTGGTGCTGGTTGACGATCAGCGGCGGCAGCCAGCGTACTATCTCCTGGTATGGGCCACACCGCAGCATCAGCAGCCCCCGCTTTTCACATTCTTTCAGGATCTTGCCGGCGCGTTCTCCGTCCGGGCAGTCTCCGCGGCGCATCTCCACGCCAACCATCAGTCCTTTGCCCCGGACATCTGCCATTTCCGGGTAGTCCTTTTTCAAACTGTGCAGGTTGTCCCACAGGCGTTTGCCCATAGTATCGGCGTTCTGCACCAGGCCCTCTTCCTGAATCACGTCGATGGTTGCTATGGCGGCAGCCGCCGCTACAGCGTTGCCGCCATAGGTGCCGCCCTGAGAACCCGGCCAGCCCTTGGCCATGGTTTCTTCTGAAGCCGCCAGAGCAGAAATGGGGAAGCCGCTGGCGAGGCCTTTGGCGATCATGATGGCGTCGGGTGTTACCCCGAAGTGTTCGTGGGCCCAGAACTTGCCGCTGCGGCCGAACCCGGCCTGTACTTCGTCAAACACCAGCATGATGCCGTGCTTGTCGCAGCGCTCCCGCAACCCCTGCATAAAACGAGCGTTGGCCGGCACATAGCCACCCTCGCCCTGAACCGGCTCAATTAGCATGGCCGCGGTTTCCTTGGGGGCGGAATAGGTCACGAAGATGCGATCCAACTCTCTCAGGCAGAAGTCCGTGGCCTCATCCAGGCTCCAGCCGTAATGGAAGGCGTGGGGGAATGGCGCGACGACCACGCCCCCCATCATCGGGCTGACACCGGCTCGCAGGCCCACGCTGGAGGTGGTCATGGACAGTGAGCCCATGGTGCGACCATGAAAGCCGCCATGGAATACGATCACATTGGGGCGACCGGTGGCCTGGCGCACCAGGCGGATGGCACCTTCGGCAACTTCGGTGCCGGCATTGGAAAAGAAAAAGGCATTCAGCGGATCCGGGGTCACTGCGCCGAGTTTTTCTGCCAGTTCAGGTAGTCTCGGGTTCATGACTGTGGTGGCCTGGGCATGGATCATGGTGGCTACCTGTTTCTGGGCGGCTTCCACCACTTTCGGGTGACAGTGTCCGGTACTGGTGACACCAATGCCGGATGTAAAGTCCAGGTAACGGCGACCTTCAGGGTCAATGATATAGGCACCTTCGCCTTTGGCCGCGGTGATGCCGGTAGCCTGCTTGAGCAGGGGGGACAGTTTGCCTTTGTGGTCGGTCATGGACACCTCCCGAAGTGAATGGAATACCTCTTTTGCAGCCTAGTCAGGCCCCAAGGCGTTTACAAATAGCATCCCCGATTTCCCGGGTGCTGCGTTGTTCAGAGCCTTTCTCTGCGAGATCCGCGGCCACCGCATCAAACAGTTCCTGCCCGGCCTGGGCCAGCAACGGGTCTTTTCGGCCTAGCCAGTCCAGCATGCGGGCGGTGGTAAACAGCATGGCGGTCGGATCAGCGATGCCCTGGCCGGCGATATCCGGCGCGCTACCGTGGGTGGGTTCAAACATGGAGGGCATGTCCGGGTCGGTCGGGTTCAGGTTGCAGGACGGAGCTACCCCCATGCCCCCCGAGATCACGGCGGCCAGATCGGTCAGAATATCGCCCTGGAGGTTGCTGGCTACGACTACGTCAAAGGCCCAGGGGCTGGAGACAAATTTCATGCAGGCGGCATCCACCAGTTCGTGATGGGTGGCTACATCCGGGAATTCCCGGCTGATTTCCTCAAACACTTCGGTATACATGTCACCCCAGTAGCGCAGGGCATTGCGCTTGGTGATCAGGCATACCTGGCTTTCGCAGGTCTTGCCATCCAGTGTCCGGAAGCTGCGGGTGCGGCCTTGCTGAATACGTTCTCCGGCCCGTTTACGAGCCTGTTCAAAGCCGTACCGTATAATGCGCTCAGTGGCCCGGCGGGTGAACACCTCCATCTGGGTGGCCACTTCGTCGGGCGATCCCGGGCGCAGACGGCCACCCTGACTGACGTACTCACCCTCGCTGTTCTCGCGAATCACCAGCATATCGATGTCCTTGGCGCGGTCATCTTTCAGGTACTGGCGAGCGCCGGGGAGCAGTCGTGCCGGGCGTTCACACACCCACTGGTCAAAGCCTTTTCGCATGTCCAGCAGGGGCGCGAGCGAAATGCTGTCCGGTAACAGATAGCGCTCCGGGTCATGCATGGGGCCCGGATCTCCCAGCGCGCCCAGCAGTATGGCGTCGTAGGCCTTGAGCTGCTCAAGGGCATCTGCGGGCCAGGATTCGCCGTGTTCTTCATGCCAGGCGTGAGAGGGCCATGGAAAACGGGTCCATTCCAGTGGCAGGCTGTGCCTGGATCGCAGTGTCTCCAGGCATCGCACGGCTTCTGCGACCACTTCCGGGCCGATACCATCTCCGGGTGTTACTGCAATGCGGGTGGTCTGGGCCATCCATGAACCTCCTTTTAAGAGCGGCTTGACTGATTAAATACACCAAAACCAGTGTAGACCCGCAGCCGGCAGATGCCACCCGACTATGGGTGGTATTGCGAGTTTTCGTTTTACCCGACTGCGGATGGTGTCTATAGTTGAATGTGATTGATTCTTTTACAGTTCCACCCGAATTCATTTCGAGCGAGCCGCTCTGGAGCTTCTGTGGATAGACCCTCTGTTCTTTTTGATGAGTCCCATTGCGACGAGTGCGCCTGTGGTAATGGCCTGGATTTTTCGTTCAGCTTTGCTTTCCAGCCTATTGTTGATGCCACCAATAAAACGGTGTTTGCATACGAGGCGCTGGTGCGCGGAACCGAAGGGCAAGGGGCCATGACTGTGCTGGATAAGGTGAATAACCAGAACCAGTACGCGTTCGACCAGATATGCCGGGTCAAGGCGGTGAAGCTGGCGTCGCGGCTTGATATGAAGGCCATGTTGAGCATCAACTTCATGCCCAACGCGGTCTATCAGGCGGAGTATTGCATTCGTACCACGCTGGCGGCCGCCAAGACCTATAACTTCGACACCCGCAAGATCATCTTCGAGGTAGTAGAGGGTGAGGAGATGACCTCGGTTGATCACCTCACCTCCATTATCGAGGCCTACCAGAGCATGGGGTTCAGCACCGCCATTGATGATTTCGGTGCCGGGTACTCCCGCTACAACCTGATGATTTCCAGCCCGCCCGATTTGCTGAAGCTGGATATGGGGCTGGTTCGCAACATTCATGCGGAACCCAACAAGCAGGCAGTGGTCTCAGGTATCATCACCATGATGCGCCAGCTTGGCGGCCGAATCGTGGCGGAGGGCGTGGAAACGCCGGAAGAATACTTCTGGCTCCGTTCTCAAGGGATCGCCCTTTACCAGGGCTACCTGTTCGCCAAACCGGGATTCGAATGTCTGCCGGAGCCGGTGTTTCCCGACTGACTGACCCTTAACAGGATGTTTCTGTGCTCTATCGCCTGATTACACTGATCGGCGGCCTGGTGTTTGTGGCTGCCCTGTTTGCCCTGGTCTGGTTCTTCTGCAAGAAGTTTCTGCAACATCACGGCGTGACCGACCAGACCTCGGACCGCGCGACTGTGCTGGCTACCTGGACCTTCGCCGGAATCGCCATTGGCCTGGTGTTTGCCGTGGTCGGCGCCTTCGTGCTTGGCCCCTGGGCGTTCTATCGCACCCTTCGTGGTCACGGTGTCAAGATCTCGGATGGCGCGGCCATCTGGTGGGGCTTCGGTATCGTGGCGGTGTCTCTGGCGATTACCGCAGCTGGCTTCTTCGGCTTTCTGATGCTGGTCGGCGCCTATTGAGCTTGCTGCAGATTACGCAGCAAGTCCCGAAACCATACCAGCGCAGGTTCCTGTTCATAGGCCCTGTGCCAATACAGGTGTACATCAATAGACGGCATCTCCACCGGCGGTGCCAACACTTCAATATCGGCGTTCTGGGCAATGATGCGGGCGTAGGTTTCCGGCATGGTCAGTAACAGGTCTGAGCTCTCCACCACCCGGCAGGCGGCGTAGTAGTGCTGGCAGCGCAAGCGGATGTTGCGCTGGGCACCGTGGCGGGAAAGTTCAAAATCCTCAATGCCCGGGCCCTCCGCCCGCGACGACACCAGAATGTGCCTGGCCTCCAGATAGCTGGCCATATCCAGTTCCTGCGCGATGACGGGGTGGCCCTTTCGCGCCAGCACCACCAGCCGGTCCTGCCTGAGCAGTTCATGGCTGGTCTGGTTGCTCACCGGCAGTAACACATCAATGGCAAAGTCCAGTTTGCCCGCCGCCAGTTGTGTTTCCATATCACGCCGGGCGACACGCTGACTCTGCACCTCCATGTCCGGATAGGGCGCCAGTTTTGAAATCAGCTGGGGCAAGAAGGTGGATTCCAGAACATCCCGAAGGCCGAGGGCGTAGGTTTTGCGCTGGCTGGCGGGGTCGAAGGCGTGAAACTGATTCACCGCACTCTGGATCTGGTTCAGCCCCGGGCGCATGGATTCCAGAAACCGTCGGGCCAGGGGGGTGGGCACCATCTGGTTACCCTGGCGGGTAAACAGCGGATCATTGAAATGATCCCGAAGCCGGGCCAGGGAATGACTGATGGCAGGCTGGGTCAGATGCAGAGCCTTTGCGGCCCGCGTCAGGCTTCCTTCCCGATAGATAGTGTCGAAAACATGCAGCAGGTTCAGGTCCGGTCGATTCAGCGCCATGATGAGGTTCCGTTTTCTGAATAAGCATGGTTAATGATAAACGATAAGAACAATTCAGTCGCGTAATAACGCGTTGGCTCCTAGACTGATTCCCATCTGATCGACATTGCCCCCGACAGGGCGGCCAGCGCGAGGAGCTGCACCATGGATTTCAATATTTCCGAGAAAGGCCAGGATTACCTGAAGCGCGTGAAACAGTTCATGCGCGACGAGATTTTTCCCATTGAGGAGCAGTATCACAAGGAGCTTGCTTCTCAGGAAAACCGCTGGGTGGTGCTGCCGATCATCAAAGAACTGAAAGAAAAAGCCAAGGCCCAGGGCCTGTGGAACATGTTCTTTCCTGACGACAAGTACGGCTGTGGCCTGCTCAACTCCGACTACGCCCTGATTGCCGAAGAAACCGGTCGCAGCTTCATCGCCCCGGAAATCTTCAACTGCAACGCGCCGGATACCGGCAACATGGAAGTACTGATCCACTACGGCTCCGAAGAACAGAAAGCCGAATGGCTGCCGAAACTGCTGAGCGGCGAAATCCGCTCCGCCTTCTGCATGACCGAACCGGCCGTTGCCTCTTCCGATGCCACCAACATGGAAGCCACCGCCACCGTAGAAGGTGACGAAGTGGTGCTCAACGGCCGCAAATGGTGGAGCACCGGCATTGGCCACCCAGACTGCAAAGTGGGCATCTTCATGGGTGTAACCGACCCGGATGCCCAAAAGCACCGCCGACACTCCATGGTGCTGGTGCCGCTGGATGCCCCGGGCATCACCATCGAGCGCATGCTGCCGGTCTTTGGCGCCTACGACGAGCCCTACGGCCACGGCCAGGTGTTGTTCGACAACGTACGTTTGCCCAAAAGCGCCATCATCGCCGGCCCGGGCCGCGGCTTCGAAATCGCTCAGGGCCGTTTGGGGCCAGGCCGCGTGCACCACTGCATGCGTGCCATCGGGGCTGCCGAGCGCGCTCTTGAGATCATGATCAAGCGCGCCATGACCCGCGAAGCTTTCGGTCGGCCAATCGCCAAGCTGGGCGGCAATCCGGACATCATCGCCAACGCCCGTATGAACATCGAACAGGCGAGGTTGCTGACCCTGAAATGTGCCTGGGCCCTGGATACCAAGGGCATTATGGGCGCTTTGCAGGAAGTGTCCATGATCAAGGCGGTGGTGCCGAAGATGCTTCAGCAGATTGTGGATGACGCGATTCAGATTCACGGCGGGGCCGGTGTCAGCGACGATGATTTCCCGCTGACAGCGTTATTCGGCTACGCTCGGGTTCTGAGGTTGGCCGATGGCCCGGATGAAGTTCATCGGGCTATGGTGGCGCGGTTGGAGCTTCGGAAGTACAAGTCCTGAGTCGGGCGTGGGAGTTTTACTCCTCTAGCCTCTGAGTGCGGAGGCGGGCGCCGGTGGCCCGGGGGTTCTGAAAAGCGCTCCTGGCGGCACATCCATGTGGCGCTTGTGTTCCGCCATCCATGGCTCCACAAATTTTCAGAACCCCCGGCCCACCGGCTCCTGCGTGCTCAGGAGAGGGCTGTCAGAACAGCATGCTCAGTGGTATGGGAGTTGGTACCGGAGGGGCTGTCCAAAAATGTCGGAGGCCATGGATGGCCGGAGAGAAGCGCACATGGATGTGCTTGTAGCGGTTTTTGGACAGCCCCTCCGGTACCAACTCTTACTCCGGGGTAAAAAAGAACAGGAACTCCAAAACATAACGGAGAGAAACAACGATGACACAACGGGTATTTATAACCGGCGGGGCCAGTGGCCTGGGCCGGGCGATTGCATTGCGGTATGCCAAAGAAGGGGCCAAAGTCTGCATCGGGGACATTAACCCGGAGCAGGGCGTCGCCGTTGAGGCGGAACTGAACCAGGCCGGTGGCGAAGGTTATTTCGTGGAATGCGATGTACGCCGCCTGAGCGACTTCGAGAAAGTCCGTGATGACCTGGTCCAGAAATGGGGGGGAGTGGACGTAGTCGTGAACAACGCCGGCGTTGCCTCCGCAGGCTCCATTGAAGACACCACCATCGGTGACTGGGAATGGATTCTCGACATCAACGTACTTGGCGTCGTGCGTGGCTGCAAAGCCTTTACCCCGCTGTTCAAGGAACAAGGCTCCGGCGCGTTTGTGAATGTCGCCTCCATGGCCGGGCTTATGCTGGCGCCATTGATGGACAGCTACAATGTTTCCAAAGCCGGGGTGATAGCCCTGTCGGAAACCCTCAGCCAGGAATTGCGTGATTCCGGCATTCACGTCAGCTGCGTGTGCCCGGCGTTTTTCCAGACCAACCTGGCCAGCACCATGCGCTCGGATATTCCCGGTATTCAACAGAACGTCAACAAACTTATGAAGCGCTCCAGCATCACCGCCGAAGACGTGGCCGAGGATATCTTCCGCAGTGTGAAAGACAAGGACTTCTGGGTATTGCCCCACGCCAAAGAGCGCCGCATGTGGATGCTCAAGCGCCACGCCCCCTGGGCGTTTGACTGGCTGATGCACCAGGAAACCAAGCGCTGGATGAGCAAGATGGGTAGCAAGGCGAACGCCTGAACACATCACAGGAGAGATTGAATGACACAGATCGACCAGGCCGTAGACATCCGGGAAGGCGAAGAGCTGGATATCAGCGCCGTCGACCAGTTCATGAAGCAGGCCATTTCGGGCCTGGAAGGCCAGCCGAGCATCAAGCAGTACCCCGGTGGTGCGTCCAACCTGACCTATCAGGTGGATTATGGCGACCAGTCCTACGTGCTGCGCCGGCCGCCGTTCGGCAAGATCGCCAAGTCCGCCCACGACATGCTGCGGGAAGCGCGGGTGATGGAGGCATTGAAGCCAGCCTATCCCTATGTGCCCAACATTGTTGCGATTTGCGACGATCACAGCGTACTGGGTTGCGACTTCTACGTGATGGAGAGGCTCAAGGGCATCATTCTGCGCCAGGATTTCCCGAAGGATTTGGAATTGAGCGCCGAAGACACTCGCAAACTGTGCCTGAACGTGATCGACAAGCTGGTGGATCTGCATACAGTGGACGCCAAGGCCGCTGGTCTGGATAAGCTGGGCAAGGGCTCGGGTTACGTTCAGCGGCAGATTGGTGGCTGGAGCGACCGCTTCCGCAAGGCCCGTACCGACGATGTCGGTGACTTCGAAGAAGTCATGGCCTGGCTGAACGATAAGATGCCGGATGACATCGCTCAGGTGGTTATTCACAACGACTACCGTTTCGACAATGTGGTGCTGAACCCGGACAACCCGTTTGAAGTGATTGGCGTGCTGGACTGGGAAATGGCCACCATTGGTGATCCGCTGATGGACCTGGGCAACAGTCTGGCCTATTGGATCGAAGCCGACGACGAAGGCCCGTTTCAGATGCTGCGGCGCCAGCCCACGCACCGGCCGGGCATGCTGACTCGTAAAGAAGTGGTGGACTACTACATGGAGAAATCCGGCTTCCGGGCGGAAAAGTTCGACTTTTATGAAATTTACGGACTGTTCCGCCTGGCGGTGATCATCCAGCAAATCTACTACCGCTTTTATCACGGCCAGACCAAAGACAAGCGCTTCGCCGCCTTTGGCCACGCCGCCAACTATCTGGAGAAACGGTGCCAGCGCCTGATTAGCGAGAGCACCCTGTAATGGCCACGATTTATCTGGTGCGCCACGGTCAGGCCAGTTTCGGCAAGGAAAACTACGACCAGCTCTCGCCGCGAGGCTGGGAGCAGGGCAGGATTCTGGGCCGCTGGCTGGCGGGCAAGGTGGAGCCGGGTGCTATTTTTGGCGGTAACCTGCAGCGCCATCGGGAAACTGTGGAGGCGATCACTACCGGTTACGGTGTCAGCCTGCCGGATATGCAGGTGCTGGAAGGCCTGAACGAGTTTGATCATCTGGAAGTGGTGGAGCGCCTGCGCCCGGAATGGGCGGATAAACAGGTAATGGCGCGAGACCTCGCCAGCTTTCCCAAACCTGCAAGAGCCTTCCAGCAGGCTTTCGAGAAGGCGGTGACCCGCTGGGTGAGTGGCGAGTTCGACCAGGAATACAGCGAAACCTGGAACGGATTCCGGCAGCGGGTTGGCCATGCACTGGATCAGCTGATTGAACTGGCCGATGGTGCCGATGTGATTGTGTCCACCTCTGGCGGCCCCATTGCGGTCATTGCCCAGCGCCTGCTTGAACTGTCAGACCGCAAGGCGCTGGAGATGAACAATGTGATTGCCAACACCAGCGTGTCCCGCATTCTGTATTCCGGCCCCCGGCGCAGCCTGGCCGTATTCAACAACTATAGCCACCTGGAAGCGGAAGACCCCGCCCTGGTGACATTCCGATAAGCTGAGGGAATTCCATGAGCAACAAAAACCTGTTCGACCTGACTGGCAAAGTCGCCCTGGTAACCGGCGCCAGCCGCGGTATCGGCGAGAGCATCGCCCGTACGCTGGCTCATTACGGTGCTCACGTGATTGTCAGTAGCCGCAAGATTGACGGTTGTGAGGCCGTGGCCAGTAGCATCCGTGAAGACGGCGGCAGCGCCGAAGCCTTCGCCTGCCACATTGGCGAGATGGACCAGATTGAAGCGGTGTGGGAGCACATCGCCAAAGCGCACGGCAAACTGGATATCCTGGTGAACAACGCAGCCGCCAACCCATACTTCGGTCCGGTGGAAGACACCGACCTGGGTGCTTTCCACAAAACCGTAGATGTGAACATCCGTGGTTACTTCTTCATGTGCGCCCGTGGCGCTCAGCTGATGAAAAAGAACGGTGGTGGTTCCATTGTGAACGTGGCCTCGGTTAACGGCGTAAATCCCGGCCACTTCCAGGGCATCTATTCGGTGACCAAGGCAGCAGTGATTTCCATGACCAAATCTTTCGCCATGGAGCTGGGCCAGCAGAATGTGCGGGTAAATGCCTTGTTGCCGGGCCTGACCGATACCAAATTTGCCAGCGCCCTGACCACCAATGAGGCCATCAAGAAGCAGGCCATGGCCCACATCCCGATGAAGCGTGTGGCGGATCCCGATGAAATGGCGGGTACTGTGCTGTACCTGGTGTCTGACGCTTCCAGCTATACCACAGGAGCCTGCATTAATGCGGATGGTGGTTACCTGACGGTCTGACACAGATCGAGACGCAAAAAGGGCCGGATGATACGGGTTCATCCGGCCCTTTTTTGGTATCGCGATCCGTGTTTAGCTGCAGGTCAGCGCTGCAAAATCTCCTTTCAGCTCACTGGCCCTGGCCAGCAGGTGATCCTGATGCCGGGTATCTCCAGCCTGCAGAAGATCGTGCATCAAGCCGGCCATCGCCACCCGGCTTTCGGCCAGCATGGCCTGGTATTCCGCTCCTCTGGCGCGCTCTGAGTGAACCAGCAACTCGTTCACCTGTTCAGCGAAGCCGGACTGGCGTCGTCTCTCCAGTGTGTCGAGCAATGCCAATTGCCAGTTTCTCCGCCCTGTTAACCAGATTTCCGTTTGCCGGCCACGATCCGCTGACCAGCTTTCGACGATGGCCCGCTGTTGCTGATTCAGTTCGCCAAGCCATCGTTCAATACGCTCAATAGTCCGTTCAGAACGTGCCTGTGCGGTTTGAGCGGGTGATCCCTCCAGCATTTCCAGCTCCAGCTCCTGCTGCTTCTCCGCCATGTTGTCGGCTAGTTGCGCTACCTGCTCATCCGATAGAGAAGACAGCAGATTGACGGCTACCGGAGTGGCCCGTTCCAACAATTCGGGTAAGAAGTCCATGAGTTGTTCCTGGTGGAACAGAACCGTGGCCTCGCTGGGCGGCCCTTCCGCCAGATCTGATTTGAGAACTGACAGCCATTGCTGGTAGCGGGGCAACTCGGCCGAGCAATGCCATTGTCTGAGCGCTTCCAGATCCTGATTCAGTTGCGCTTCCTGCTCACTGGTCAGGCTAATGTAATCCTCCACCCACCAGACAACGCCCCAGTCGGCGTAGCGGTAGGCGAGGCGCGTCTGACTGCAGCCCGCCAGAAACATCAGCAAAACCAGCCCTACGATCCAGCGGGCGCGGATTATTCCGGGCGTTGAGTCATCCATTACCTGTGCTCCTTGGTAAAAAGCCGTATGGAAAAACGTTGCATGCTCACTAAGATGTTGCAACTTATGATCGGCAGCAGTGTCTTTTTTCCTACGCTGCGGGCGCCTGATTGGATTCGGTACTGCTCCAAACATCAAAACCGGGAAGGAAAGCATGTCCAGTTACAAGCAAACGCGTGTGCGCCAGTTCGTTTTTGCCTTTTATATGTCCGGCATCATGTCGCTGTTGATGTCCGGGATTATTACTCTGATCAACACCGGCCTGACCGAGGGGTTTTTCCATCGCTGGGGCGCAGCTTTTGCTGTTGCCTGGGCGGTGGCTTTCCCTTTGGTCAGCTTTATCGCGCCAATGGCGGGCAAAATGGCGGACTGGACCATGGCCCGGTTGTTTTCCAAAGAACGCCGGCCGGATTGATGAAATCACCATACCGATGCTGTTCACCTCACAATTGTTCGCTTAAATGTAAAAAACTGTAAATCCATTTTTCTCGCCTCACCGTAATTTGCTTTCGACACTGGTCAGGGACTGAATCAGTGCAGGTTCGAACCACTTTAACCGGTATATAACCTTTAAGCATGTGAGGAACAGAAACAATGAAAAGCACAGTGGCTTTACCCGTTCTGGTCGCCAGCAGCCTTATGCTGGCGGGTTGTTTTGATGGTTCGAGCAGTACACCAGACACCAGCATTCGCGTTATTCATGCAGTATCCGATGCGCCGTCGGTCAACGTCAGCTTCAACGGTACCACCAGAGTGCGTGGAGCTGACTTCAAGCAGGCCGCGGTTTTGACTCCGAACCGAGGCAACTACTCTGTTGATGTTGATGCCCTGCTCCCCACTGGGGACACGTTGACGGTGATCGAAGTGGGTAGTACGCGTTTTGATGATGATACAAGCTACGACATTATCGCGACCGGGAAGGTTGGCGCCATCCAGCCTCTGGTTCTCACTGATGATGGCGAGCGCGAGAGTGAGAATTCCGCCCGTTTGCGGGTTGCGCATTTATCACCAGCCGCCCAGGACGCTGCCTCAGAGGTGTCTGTTTACGTCTCAGCCAATGGTGTTGACCTACCCGCAGATCCGACCTTCAGTTTTTCCTTCGGTGAATCAGTGGGTCCATTGGAGCTGGATGCAGGAACTTACCAGATCCGCGTTACGCCTGCTGGTGATCGAACTGTTGTCTATGACAGTGGTCCTGTTGCCCTGTCTGCCTCTTCGGACCTGTTGATTGCCGCTGTTGACAATACGGTGTTCGGTAACTCGCCGGTGAGCTTGTTGGTAGTCAATGGCAGTGAGACCTCGGAAATACTGGATGTAAATGCTGGTGCGGGTATTCGCGCGGTTCACAACTCCGCTCCTCCCACTCCCGCGGTTGATATTTATCTTAACGAAGATCCTGATGGTACCCCGGCGGCGGGCAACGTCGCTTTTACTGAGACAGCCCCGCTATCTGCGACCCTCGGCAATTACGTCGCCCGCAATGTGGGGGATACCCGAATTGCCATTACGCCCACCGGGGCCACTACACCTATAGCAATCGATGCAACTTTGCCGCTTGCAAATGGTGACATCAAAACCGTGATTGCAGCGGGCGTGTTGGCGGATGGCCTTGATGCTCTGGTGTTCTCAGATGATAACCGTCGAATTGCAACCGAAGCCCGTTTGCGGGTCATTCACGGTGCTGTAGAGGCTCAGCTTGTGGATGTTTTCCTGGTACCTGCTGCAAATGCCGGAGCGAATCCCGGTAATGCTACCCCGGTTCTGAACGATTTCGAGTACGGTGAGTCTTCTGGCTACCTGAGCGTGCCGGAAGGCGACTACGTTGTGTTTATAACCACCAGCGATGGCTCTACAACGCTGCTCCGAACAGGCACTATCTCCTTGGAAAGCGCAAAGGTATACACGGCTGTTGCACGCCTGGCGCCGGAGGATACTGAAAACACTGCCAGTCTGACCCTGCTAGATGACTTCGTGGTACCGCAAACCTGAGATTGAGACACTGAAACATGAAGAGCCCCGGTTTGCCGGGGCTTTTTTGTTACTGAATGGTGGACGTTGTCATATCAGACTGGGAAAGCGTGGTTCCCACCGGCGGCCGGAAATGCAGAGAGTAGAGAACCCGATCCAGAACCGCCTGACCGTTCCAGGCCGGATCGTTGTTCACCATACCGACAATGGCCCAGGTGGTGTTGTTATCGTCCCGGGTGAACCCCGCGATTGAGCGAACATTCTCCAGATAACCGGTTTTGATTCGGCCTTCGCCATCCATACCGGTGTTGCGAAGTCGGCGCGCCATGGTTCCGTCCATGGCGATAATGGGCATTGAGGCCATCAGGTCAGAGGCGTAGGGGCTGTCCCAGGCCTGTTGCAGTATCTGGGCGCCTTGCCGGGCCGTGATGCGACCATGGCGGGTGAGCCCGGCGCCATTGTCAATAACCATGCCTGCGGTGTTGATGCCCATATTCTCCAGCCATTCGTACACTGTGCGGATACCGGCTACCCGGTCGTCTTTGTCATCTTCCTTGCGGAACTCGGCGCCAATGGTCAGCAGCATCTGGCGGGCCATGACGTTGCTGCTCCATTTGTTGATGTCTCGCACCATGGAAACCAGATCAGGTGAGGTGGTGCGCATGATCAGCCGTGCGTCTTCCGGTGTGCCCTCAAAGCGGTCGCCACCACTGACAATAATGCCCATTTCCGATAGCACAGAACGAATCACGGAAGCAGAGTACCGTTCCTGCGGCAGCAGAGACAGATAGGTGGTGCTGCGGCAGCCTTGCGGTAACTGTCCGGTTACCCGAACCGTTACTTGATGGTTTTCATGAAATACCGGTTCCCAATCAAACCGGCTGCGGGCAGGGCAGGGACCTTCCGGTAATGCGGTTACCCGGTTATCAATGGAGACTTCGCCCAGATCCGGGGTTGTCCAGGCCTGTGTACCACGCTCATCGGCGCGCACCTGAAAATGCAGCAGATTCAGGTTGGTCAGGTAGCCGGAGGGTTCCACCAGAAAGGGCGCGTGGGGGTTGTCGCCGTTATCCTCGAACGCAGGGAAGCCGCCGTCGACCCGGAAATAGCTGCCATCCAGGACCAGGTCGCCTTCAATACGGTTGATGCCCATGCTCTTGAGTTCACGCAGGGTGCTCCAGAGCCGTTCCAGGGTCAGTTTGGGGTCGCCGCCGAAGCGTACGTAGAGATTTCCTTTCAGGCTGTCGCCCACCATCATGCCGTCTGTAAGGAAATCGGTCTTCCAGTGGTGGGTAGGGCCCAGGAGTTCCAGGGCGGCATAGGTGGTTACCAGCTTCATGATGGAGCCCGGGCTCATCAGTGTGTCAGCGTTTACATACTGCTCAATGCCAGGGCCGTTCAGGGGAATGGCGGCAACACTCAGGGCTTCATCACTGTTCAGGGATTTGCTGGCGTAACTTCGGATCTGGCTGGCCCAGTGACGGGAGCTGGCAAAAGCCTCCTCCGCAGAGGTCTGCTCTTGAGCGAGAGCCTGGCCGAGCGGGGCGCTGGCCAACACGATGGCCAGCGCCACTGCTCCTGACGCAAATCTGCCTGTGGCAAGACCTTTGCCTGCCTGCAACCCCTGAGTATTCATGACCGGAACCCGTTGTTGTGTTCTCTTTGTACAATAGCCCATTCTGTGCGTATGTACTATGCAGAAAAGCTATACATGACGTTAAAAAATGGCAGTAGAGTCTTTGTTTATATTGAGTTTTTGTGACATCGAGTAAGTGGCCTGAAGAATCAGTGAGTTAGTATGACGCCGGCACAGGGGCCTGCGGGCCAATGGGCACAGATTCTCCTGTGGGACAATGCAGAAAATGACGAAAACAAGGGAACTACCATGTTAAAAACTCTGAGACATCAGGTGAATGTGCTGGAATCGGTGGCCACTTCCTCTTTTGCAGCCTGGCGCGGATGCCTGGTTATCAAGGCTGTTCCGCAACCTGAGAAGCCGCTGGTTCTCTATGACATTGAAGCCTGTCCATACTGCCGACGTGTTCGTGAGGTGCTGACGGCATTGCATCTGGACGTTGAGATTCGACCCTGCCCGAAGGGTGGTCGGGTATTCCGCCCGGAAGCCGAGACCCTGGGGGGCAAGCAGCAGTTTCCCCTGCTGCATGACCAGAACACCGGCGAAGTGCTGTATGAATCCGAGGCGATTATCGAGTATCTGTTCCGCCAGTATGCGCATCGTTCCGTGCCTCGCTACTACCAGGGCCGTCCCTGGCAACCGGCACTCGGCGCTGCAGGCTCCGGGGCCAGTGAGCTTCGCGGGATGCGTGCGCGGCCAGCCCGGCGCCCTGAGCAGGGGCTTCACTTGTGGAGTTTCGAAGGCAGCCCTTTCTCGCGCCTGATTCGGGAACGACTCTGCGAAAACGAGATTCCGTACACCTTGCATAATCTGGGCAAGGAACACTGGACCGAAGTCGGACCTGCCCGACAGCGCATCAAACCCGGTCCGTATCGGCCCATTCCTGGCGGCAAGCGGGACGCGTTTTTCCAGCAACATGGCCGGGTGCAGGTGCCCTATCTGGAAGATCCCAATAGCGGGGAGGGGTTGTTTGAATCGGCTCGCATTCTTGCTTATCTGGAAAAAAACTACGGGTAACGAGTTTGCGGAACCGGGGCTGCTAATCCGGCTGCCAGCCGGTATCATCTGCGCGAACAGTGAGCCTTCGCGGAGCCAGGAGTGTTATGTATACCGGCCAGTGCCTTTGTGGTGATATCCAGTTTGAATACGATGGCCCGATTGGGCCTATAGCGCTGTGCCATTGCAGCCAGTGCCGTCGCAATCATGGCAGTGCCTTTTCAGCCAGTGCGCCGGTTCAGGCTGTCCGGTTCCGGTTTACGGCCGGTGAGGATCGGATCACCGAATTTGAATCCCGGCCCGGCAAATACCGGGCCTTCTGTAGCCGTTGTGGAGGCCCTCTTTACAGCCGGGTCGACGCTATTCCGGGCATCCTCCGGCTGCGAATTGGCGTGATCAATGAGCCGCTGGGAAAACAGGCGGCCCAGCACGTTTATGTGGGGTCGAAATCCGACTGGTTCGAGATCACCGACAACCTTCCGCAGTTCGAAAAAACCGAAAGAACCAACGACCCGCACTGAGCCTCAATCCGCCGGCACTATCCGGTATACCTTGCCGTTATCGGAGTCGGTCAGCAGCCAGAGTGCGCCGTCTGGCCCCATACGCACATCGCGGATACGTTCACCCAGGTCGGTGAGCAGATCTTCCTCCTCGATGACTTTTTCTCCGTCCAGGGACAAGCGCACCAGTTTCTGAAGCTTCAGGGCGCCGACAAACAGATCGCCCTGCCACTGCGGGAACAGCTCTCCGGTATAGAACGCCATACCAGAGGGCGCAATGGACGGGTCCCAGTAATGCAGCGGTTCCGTGATGCCTTCCATTGTGGTGCGGCTGGAGATCGGAAGGCCCGAGTAGTCAATACCGTAGGTGACCTTGGGCCACCCATAGTTATTTCCCGCGCGAAGGATGTTGATCTCATCGCCACCCCGGGGGCCATGCTCATGGCTCCATATCTCACCGGTTTGTGGGTGCCGGGTCATGCCCTGAATGTTGCGGTTGCCATAGGTGAAGAAGGACGGCTTGAAGCCGCTCCGATCGGCAAAGGGGTTGCCCTCTGCCGGCTCGCCGTTGATGGTGATTCTGTGAACGCCGCCGGCATCGTCCGCGGTATCCTGGGCACGATCCATTTCACCCCGGTCACCGACTGAGATGTAGAGATTGCCGTCGCGATCAAACTCCATCCGGCCCGCGAAGTGCCGGCCATTGTTGGAGCGGGGGAGCGCCTCGAAGATTACCTCTACCTCTTGCAGTGAGTCGTCAGCCAGAGTCGCCCGGGCAACCCGAGTGGTCATGCCGTCTCGATTGCGGTGAGCGTAGCTGAGAAACAAAACGCGGTTACTCTCGAAATCCGGATGCAGCAGTACATCCAGCAGGCCACCCTGGCCCGAAACGACTAGCTCCGGCAGGCCTTTGACTGGTTCACGTCGAAGTTGCCCATCTTCCAGAATTCGTAAACGGCCCTCCCTTTCGGTAATCAGTGCAGATCCGTCGGGCAGGAAAGCGATGGCCCAGGGGTGTTCCAGCCCCGCGGCTACGGTTTCCAGATGAAAGTCTGCCTTTTCGGATTGAAAGGTCTGGTTTGCCTGTGTGACCAGGGCTGCCGAGACCAGTAGGCTGGCCAGAGGCCACTTCCAGAATTTGCGCTTGAACATATCCGTCTCCGCCTCTCTGTTGTTCTTAGAGATCTTCAGCACCTGCAATAACCATAGCAGGTCGTGGTATTGCGGCCGATGCGAGCCTTTGGAGATATAGAGTTTCGCGATAATTTCGGATCATTTACATTTGGTGTTTCAAATCTAAACCATTCGCATTAACATAGTGGGGTTTAAAAATGACGTGGTCTTAATCAACCAAGGAGCCGTTAGATGTCTCTGAATCCGGAGCCCCGATTTAGAAGAAAAACCCTGATCACTGCCATGATGTGTGCGACTCTGCCAGGACTGGCAGCAGCGCAGGGCAGCGAACCGAAGGCATTGGAAGCCCTGGATGTTACCGCAACCCGTGGCCAGGTGGCCTCGGAAACGACGGAGAGTTACATCAGCGGAGCCAGCACAACCTCCATGAAGATGGAGCTGTCACACCGGGAGGTCCCCCAGGCCGTCACAGTCATTACCCGCGAACAGATGGACGATTTCGCCCAGAACGACATCAACGATGTTCTGGAAGGCACCACCGGTGTCACCGTAGAGTCGGTGGAAACAGACCGCTCGTATTACACCTCACGTGGTTTCGATATCAACAACTTCCAGTACGACGGTGTTGGCATGCCGGCGGTATATGACAACGTTCAGGGTGAGCTGGACACCGCCTTCTTTGATCGCGTGGAGGTGGTTCGGGGCGCCAACGGTTTGATGACCGGTTCCGGCAGCCCGGCCGCGACAGTCAACTTTATCCGCAAGCGCCCAACCGCTGACACCAATGCCTCTGTTGCGGTGACTGGTGGTTCCTGGGACAAAAAACGGATTGTCGGTGATGTTTCCGGTGCCGTGTCTGAATCCGGGGCGGTGCGCGGCCGTGTGGTTGCAGGTTATGAGGACAAAGGCTCCTACCTGGACCGGTATAACAACGAAAAGCAGATGTTCTACGGGGTGCTGGAAGCAGACCTGACCGATACCACGTTGCTGACGCTTGGCCACGCCGTTCAGACGTCTGATACGGACAGTCCGTTGTGGGGTGCGCTGCCTTTGTTCTACTCCGATGGCTCAGCGACGGATTTTGCGCGTTCAACCAGCACGGCTTCAGACTGGTCCTACTGGGACAACACCCAGCACAACAGCTTTGTTGAATTGCGTCAGGAGCTTGCTGGTGGCTGGAGAGCCACGGGCACGGTATTCCGGCTGGAGAATGAAAGTGAGTCCGAACTCTTTTATCAGTATGGTACTCCGGATCGCCAAACGGGTGAGGGACTTAAAGCCTACCCCAGTCAGTACGACCTGGATGTAGAGCAGTGGGTCGTGGATGCATACGCTACCGGCCCGTTCCAACTGGCTGATCGAACCCATGAACTGGTTTTGGGGGCATCCTGGTCTCGCTCAGAGACGGTGGACGAGTCTCGCTATGGCCGCGGCATCGGGAATCCCTTACCACCGCTCAATGAGTGGGATGGGAACTACCCCAAGCCTGCTTTTGATAATGGTGTCGGCGGCTCTGACTGGACCGACCGCGAAACGTCCACCTATGCTGCCGCTCGTTGGTCGCTGACCGATCAACTCACCGCCATTACAGGGCTCCGTCTGACCTGGCTGGATAACAAGGGCGAAAGCTACGGAGCGACCAAGGAAAGCAGCTACGATGCCGTGAAAACACCCTATGCAGGTCTGATCTACGACATCAATGACGATCATTCGGTCTACGCCAGCTATACCGAGATTTTCACTCCCCAGACTGAGGTGGACATCAATCGTGATCGACTGGATCCTATTGACGGGGTCAACTATGAGCTGGGCCTGAAAAGTGAGTTTCAGAACGACCGTGTGAACACCACTATTGCTTTGTTCCAGACTGAGCAGAAGAACGTAGCCGAGGCAGAAGGAGTGTTCTCCGGAACCAATGATTCTTATTACACCGCTGTGGATGGGTTGACCAGCCAGGGTGTGGAGGCCGAAATAGTGGGTGATCTCACCGACCGAATCCAGCTCTTCGCCGGTTATACCTATGTGGATATTGAGGACAAGGATGGTAAAGGGGCCAAGTCCTTCGTGCCAGAGCATCTAGCCCAGTTGCGCGCTACCTGGAAGGTGCCTGGGGTCGAAGGGTTGAAGCTTGGTGGCAAGGTACGCTGGCAGTCTGAGATTACCCAGGAACAGGGTGTTGCTACTACCGGCCCGAATGCCGGTGAGACCATCGTCACAGAGCAGGACAGCTATGCGGTGCTGGATCTGATGGCAAGCTATGATTTCGCCCGACACTGGAATGCAACCCTGAACGTAAACAACGTTACCGACGAGAAGTACATCGAGAGCCTGAAGAAATTTGGTGCCTCGGCCCAGGGTTTCTACGGTGAGCCGGCCAATGCCAGCCTGACCGTTTCCTGGGTGTATTAATCACAGGGTGGGGCAGTCGGCGCTGCGCTGGCTGCCCCGGTTTTTGTTGATCAAGCCTCAAGGAGAGTGAGCATGAATCCGGAACAGGAAATACTCGATGGATTGAAGCTGGCGGCAGGTTCAGGTGCCGTCATAGGATTGATTGCGTTGGGAGTGATACTGGTTTCGATGGTCGGAGCTAGCTGATCCGCTCTTTCCGATAGATCCCACACGTTCCGCAATAGCCGCCTCCGGGCAATAAATATTTGAGGCAGCACCCTTTGCGCTGAGGGATGGCACACCACTGTTGGCCGAATTCTGCCGGAATCCAGTCAATGTATCGGTTGGCCTCGCATTTGAACTGCGCCAGCCAGCTATCGGCCTGTTTACACAACTCTGCCGGATTAACCCGGTTCCACACCACCGAATAGGGCGCACCCAACGCCAGCCCGACACTGCTCCAGTAGGCACCCGGACTAACCCCGAAATGCTGCCGGAACACACCGTACCAGTCTTGCATCTGTTCACTGAGAATTCTTATGAACGCCTCAGGCTCCAGGATCTCCTGTTTACTGGCCGCATATTGCCAGCGAGACGGGTCCGCTGGTGTTGATGTTGTCGGGCACAGGAAAACCCGCCGGGGATCGAGCGCAGCACTGCTGCCATCCCTGAACAGCCGGATCACCAATGGTCCGATAATCTGAAGTGCCAGGCTCTGATGCAGGACAGAAAGCCGCGCCTTGCGGAGCCTCGGATGATCAGCATCCGGATAATCCTCGCGTACCTGTCGTTGCAGAAGGTCTGGATTTGCCAGTAGCTGGGCAAGGGAAAATAACGGGGGTTGTTCGCGGTTGGCGGGTGTCAGCGCGTTGTCCAGCAGTGCGGTACCATCAAGGCCGTGGCGGGCCAGCAGTTGGTGATAATCCGCCGGCCACTGCGTCGCTTCCTCAAGCGCGACCATGACGGCTCAACCCCCAAAGGAAGTACAAACCGCCGACCAGGGCTGCCAGCAGCCCGGCGGGTAGCTGATTGGGATACACCAGAACTCGGGCCAGATAGTCTGCCAAGGAGAGCAGTAGCCCGCCGGCCACGGCCGCGACCAGCATTTGCCGGCCCACGGTCTGCTGTCCCAGTACCCGGGCCAGGTGCGGGGCGATCAACCCGACGAAGCTTAATGGACCGATGACCACAGTCGACGCTGCTGTAAGCACGGCAGCCAGCACCAATAGCAGAAGCCGTGCCCGCGGTACGCTCAGGCCGAGGGACGAAGCCGATGTTTCACCCAGCGGCAACAGCGTAAGCGGTCGCAGGGCAAGCAACAGCAAAGCACCGAGGCTGACCACCAGTGCCAGTAAACCGAAGGCTTCAGATTCCGAGATCAGCCAGGTTGAACCGTACATCCAGTTCAGCAGGCGAGAGGCAACGGTGCCGCCAGAGGCCATTACCAGCCTCAGACCGGCATCCATGAATACGTACAGCGCCAGGCCGCCAAGCAACAGTTGATTGCCTGCGAAGTGGTGCTTGCGGGCCAGCAGCAGTAACAGCCCCAGGGCGCCGGCGGCACCCGCCGTGGCTGCCGCCAGTTGGCCAAGGCGGCCAATCTCGAGTCCGGTCAGAACCAGAATCACCATCACTAACGCCGCGCCGCCGCTGATGCCCAACAGTTCCGGGCTGCCCATGGGGTTTCCAGTCATCCTCTGAATCAGGGTGCCGGCCATGCCCAGTGCCATGCCGGCGAGGATGGCGGCCATTAATCTCGGGCCTCGCCATACCCACGCGTCTGTCCACTGTGCCACCGGGGTCCAGTTCCAGCCTTCAAGGCCCGGAGACCAGCCCATAGAAAGAATGATGGTCAGCGCCAGCAACGAGCACAGGGCTGCGGCGACCATTGCGGGATGTCGTCGGCGGGGCAGAAACCCCGCGGGGCTGCTGTCCTGACCGGGCATATGGTGCGTGTTACGGAAGCCTTGAAGTGCAAGCAGAATGATAGGCCCGCCAATCAATGCCGTGGTGGTGCCGGTAGGCACCAGCGAGCCGCCATCCCAGGTGGTGGCCCATTGCGCGAGAGTATCAGCCAGCAATAGCAGGCCTCCGCCGGCCAGAGTGCTCCAAAGCAACCGTTCAGTCAGGCTCCTGGCACCCAGCAGCCGCGCCAGTACCGGTGCCGCTAGCCCCACAAAGGCCACCACACCCACCCGGCTGACCACCACCGAGCTCATGATCACCACCAGAAACAGCGCAACAGCACGAAGCAGCGAGACTTTCGCCCCCAGTGAGTTTGCCGATGCCTGACCAAGCTGAAGCAGCTGTAGCGGGCGCATCAGGGCCACCATCACAGCAGCAATAACCAGTACCCGGGGGAGCAGGTCAAAGAAGGGGGCCCAGTTGTTCTGCACCAGAGATCCCGCGCCCCAGATAAACAGGTTGCCGAGCCATTCACCTTTCAGCAGCAGGAATGCCATGTTAATGGCGCCCAGAAAGAAGGTGACAACCAGCCCGGCCAGAATCACGGTTACAGGCGAGAAGCCAAGCCGCCAGGTGAGCACTATTACCAGGCCGATGGCGAGCAAGCCACCGGCTACTGCGGCAAGATCAGGGCTGAAAGCCAGCAAACCAGGTGCAAACAGGGTGGCAAAGGTAACACCGAATTGTCCTCCGGCTTCGACCCCGAGGGTAGTGGGTGAGGCCAATGGGTTGCCAAGTACCTGCTGGGTAACAGCTCCTGCCAATCCCAGTGCGCAGCCAATCAGTATCGCGATGGAGACCCTCGGTGCCCAGCTGAAGTGCGCCAGAACGGAGGCGTACTGATTGCCATCAAAGGTCCAGAAAGCGGCGAGAAGCTGTGAAAAGTGCAGTTGGTCGAACCAGGGTAAGGCGCTGGCGCTGAAAGCGGTAAGCCAGAGTAGCGCGACCGCAATCGGAAGCCTGGCGGGAATCTTCGGGCGACTGACGGTGTGCAGAGCGGATTCAACGGCGGACATTGTCACTGCCCCCTTCCATCAGAGCGTTGGTCAGGGCAATGGCCAGGCGCTTCACCGGATAAACCCCACCAAAAGGCCAGGCAGCGGGAATCCGGTAGATCTCGTCGTTCTGTACCGGTGGCAGGTAGGTCCAGAAGGGACTGTTAGCCAAACTGTCAGCCAGGCCCGGAACCAGTGGCTCTATCACCACGATGCGGCTGTTTCGTGCATCTGCCACAGATTCAAGGCCTATGGCTGAAAACCCCCAGTAGTTGCCTGGATCTGACCAGGCATTGGTAAGCCCAAGGTTTTCCAGGGCAGTCTGGAACAGACCGTTGGGGGCATAGATGCGTACATGGCGGTCATCCAGAAAGTTCACCAGGGCTACCGGCTTGTCGGTGATGCCGGCTTGCTCCAGCCGTTTCCGCTGTTGGTTCAGGGTTTGTTCGATATCCGCCATTACCGCCTCGGCGCGATCTTTTCGGCCGGTGATTTCGCCCAGGGTTGTCAGCATTTCCCTGGCCTTGTCGAACGGTCGACCACCTTGTTTGTACACGCTGATCACGTAGGTGGGTGCGATCCTTTCCAGTAGTTCGGCCGCGGGAGCCATTTCGGTGCTGGTGACGATCAGATCGGGTTTCAGTTCTGCAATCGCCTCCAGGCTGGGAGCGACCCGGGTGCCGACATTGGCAACACCGTCAGGCAGTTCTGGCTCCTGAACCCAGGTGTGGTAGCCGGCTTTGTCAGCCACGCCAACGGGGGTGATACCCAGCAATAACAGCGTCTCGGTGGCCGCCCAGTTCAGCGCGACAATGCGTTCAGGGGGGGCGTCGAGGGTTAGCGTGCCGCCTTCGTGTTGCCAGGTCTGGGCCATTCCTGCAATTGGCAATAACAGGAGCAGAGCGCCAAGCATGATGGCTTTTGGATTAATGGACATAGGAAACCCATTGCCCCGGCGCCCGCTCCATCACGCCCATGGGGACGCTGTAGATGGATTCCAGAATCTGGCTGTCCATGATCTCCGCCGGAGTGCCATCGGCCACCACCTGGCCCGCTTTCAAAGCCACTAATCGGTCGCAGAAGCGGGAGGCCAGATCGACATCGTGCAGTACCACAATCACGGTCAGTTCGCGCTGGCTGGCAAGGCGCTGCACCAGACGCAGCGTTTCCACCTGGTGCTTCACATCCAGGGCGGAGATGGGTTCGTCCAGCAGCAGGCAGCGTGTTTGCTGTGCCAGCAACATGGCAATCCAGGCGCGTTGGCGCTCGCCACCAGAGAGGGTGTCGACAGAGCGGTGTTCAAAAGGTTTGAGGTCGGTGTCTGCGATAGCCTGATCAATCAGCGCGTAATCCTCGTCGCTGTAGCGGCCAAGCGGGCCTCGCCAGGGGTAACGGCCCAGTGCGATCAATTCCCGGACGGTCAGGCCATCGGTGCCCGGCGGGTGCTGGGGCAAGTAGCCGACAATCCGGGCAAAAGCACGGGCGCCCAGGCTTTTGGCAGCTTCACCTTCAAGCCGGACCTCACCGGCACTGGCTGGAACCTGCCTGGCCAGTGTTTTCAGTAAAGTGGATTTGCCCGAGCCATTGTGGCCAAGCAGGGCGGTCACCTGGCCTTCGTTAAAGGCCAGGTTAATGTTATGAAGAATAGCCGTGCTACCAATGTGGACGGCGAGATCGCGGACATCAAAAAACGCGGACATTCAGATTCCCCTGTTTCTGTGGCTGGCAGGATAATCTAAATGCGAATACCTATCAATAATAAGTGGTAAACAGCATTACCTTCTTACGCCTGACCTGTTTGCACGCGCCACTGCGCGGCGTAGGCGCCGTTATTGCGTATCAGGCTGTCGTGATCGCCTTCCTCAACAATCCGGCCATTCTCGACCACGGCAATGGTGTCCGCATCCACAATGGTGGAAAGCCGGTGGGCAATCATGATGACGGTTCGGTTATGGCCAATGCGCTTGAGTGAGCGCTGGATGGCGGCTTCGGTTTCGTTATCCACGGCACTGGTTGCTTCGTCCAGCACCAGGATGGGCGGATTCTTCAGCAGCGCCCGGGCCAGAGACAGCCTTTGACGCTGGCCGCCCGAGAGGCGAATGCCCCGCTCACCGACGGGGGTGTCCAGACCTTGCGGTAGTCCCTCAATGAAGGACCAGGCCTCGGCAGTCCGAGCGGCCTCCATGATCTCTTCTTCGCTTGCTTCCGGTTTGCCGTAGGCGAGGTTGTCACGGATGCTGCCTTCAAACAGATAGACATCCTGGCTGACCAGGCCAATGGCGTCGCGCAGGGACTTCAGGCTCACCCCACGAATGGGCTGGCCGTCAATCCGGATGTCTCCATGGGCGGGGTCGTAGAACCGCAATAACAGCTTGATCAATGTGGACTTGCCGGAGCCGGTTGCGCCCACCAATGCCAGGGTATTGCCTGCCGGAACGTTCAGGGTAATGTCCTGTATACCCGCGCCACTGCCAGCGTAACGGAAGCTCACCTGGTTGAATGAAACCTTTCCGCGAACGGGTTGTTCCAGGGACTTGCCGGCTTCATCCCGGACGTTTACCGGTTCGGCGAGCAGATCGAGAATCCGTCGGGTACTGGCCATGGCCCGTTCAAACAGATCAATCACTTCCGCCAGCCCGGTCAGGGGCCAGAGCAGTCGCTGGGTGAGGAACACCAGCACCCCGTAAGCGCCCACGTTCAGGCTGCCTTCCAGCGCCATCATACCGCCAACGGTAAAGGTGGCCAGGAAGCCGGCCAGAATGGCCATTCGAATGACCGGAATGAATGCGGAGCTGATACGAATGGCGCGGCGGTTAGCATCAACATAAGCTTCGCTCGCGTCCTTCAGGCGTTTGGCTTCCCGCTGTTCGGCGGTGAAGCTCTTGATTGTGGCGATGCCTCCCAGATTGTTGGCCAGGCGGCTGGACAGGTCGCCTACTTTCTCCCTTACGTCTGCGTACAGCGGGCCGGCTTTGCTCTGGAAATAGAAGGCACCCCAGATGATCAGGGGAATCGGTGTGAACGCCAACAGGGCAATCAGTGGCGACAGCACAAAGAATACGGCACCCACAGCCACTACAGTAACCGCCACCTGAATCATGGCATTGGCGCCGCCATCCAGGAAACGCTCCAGCTGGTTTACATCGTCGTTCATGGTGGCTACCAATTGTCCGGAGCTGTTGGCCTCAAAGAAGCTCATGTCCAGACGCTGGGCGTGTTCGTAGGCATCTTGTCGGAGATCGGACTGCAGTCGCTGGGCCAGGTTGCGCCAGAGAATCTGAAACAGGTACTCAAACAGTGACTCGCCCGCCCATATAAAAAAAGTGAGCACCGCCAGGATGGTGATTTGCTCCTGCGCCGTTTCAAAGCCCAGGCCGGCGACAAAGCTTTCCTCCTGGTTCACCACCACGTCAATGGCGACGCCGATCAGTATTTCCGGAGCAATGTCGAAGAGCTTGTTGATGATGGAACAGGTGGTGGCGGCGATGATCTGGCGCCGGTAACCACGCGCGTATCGAAGCAGGCGGCCGAGAGCGGCAAAGCTGCTGGTGTGCTGGGCGCGTGTGGTCATGTTCCGCTTCCTTCTGCTGTCTGGTTGTCAGAGGCGGGAAGGGTAGCGGATTCTTCTGTTTATTAAAACAGAATCATTTTCACTTGCGTGCGTTTCTTTGCAGCCATCGGTCCAGTTGGTCGGCAAACTCTTTTCGATCTCCCTGGCTGAATGGGGCCGGCCCGCCGGTTACCTGGCCGGCGTTACGCATTTCTTCCATGAAGTTACGCATGGTAAGGCGCTGGCGGATATTTTCCTTGGTGAAGGCCTGCCCCCGTGGGTTGAAGACGTCTGCGCCTTTTTCGATGGCTTCGGCGGCCAGAGGAATGTCCTGGGTAATCACCAGATCGTCTTTGCTCATCTGGTCCATAATTTCGTTGTCTGCAACGTCGAAACCGTGTGGGACTTGCCGGCGGCTGATGTGTGGGCTTGGTGGCAGACTGATGGCGTGGTTAGCGATGAAGGTGGTCTGGATTTGCCAGCGGGTGGCGGCACGGCAGAGAATTTCCCGGATGGGAACGGGGCAGGCATCGGCGTCGACCCAGATTGGCATTTCGGTTTTCCTTCGTTGGTTTGGCTGATGGTCAGTTTAACCTTTCATGGGGTGGGCCTGTTAGTTTGGTTCCGCATATTGGCTATTAGGCCGTTGGAGGTTGGCTGGGGAGATGTCGAGGCGATGGTGCATGGCATGTTCAGGGATGGCTTCCAAAAAACCGCTACGAGCTCATCCCTGAGCGCTTCTCTCCGGCCATCCATGGCCTCCGAAATTTTTTGGAAGCCATCCCTGAACACGCCGTCTGGTCGCGGTAATAATCGCTTGTTGAGGCGCAAGAGATACCTGGAGATGAATCATGCAAATCCTGGTTTTTTTGCTGGTGATAACGACAACCTTGGCTGCGTCACCATTGTCTGCGTCTGACAGTTCCGCATGGACTGCCCTCAAAGAGGGGCGAGCCGTCTTGATGCTGCGTCATGCCCTGGCTCCAGGCACCGGCGATCCAGCCGGGTTTGTTCTTGGAGATTGTGGTACCCAGAGGAACCTGAACGACACGGGGCGTGAGCAGGCCCGGGCGTGGAAAGCGTTTCTGGCAGAACATGGAATTGCTGAGGCGAGGTTGTTTTCCAGCCAGTGGTGTCGATGTCTTGAGACCGCCCAGGAAATGAATATGGGGCCAGTGACTGAGTGGCCGGCTCTGAATTCATTTTTTCGCAACCGGGGCGATGGCCCGCAACAGACCCGTGAAACCATCAACTTGGTGAATGCCCTTGGGCCCGGCATGCCGGTGGTGATGGTCTCACACCAGGTGAATTTGACGGCGTTGACGGGCATTTTTCCGGCTTCGAATGAAGGGGTGATTCTGGCGTTGCCGTTGTCGGAGAACCCGGACATTCTGGCGAGGGTGGCGCCGGGGCAATAGTGGTATAATCCTGTGCTCATTCAGTTAACAGGAAATGATAATGTCTCAGTTGCCCCCTTGCCCCAAGTGCAGTTCTGAATACACCTACGAAGATGGCGTTCAGCTGGTGTGCCCGGAGTGCGGCCATGAATGGACGGAGGCCGAGCAGGCAGCGGCTGAAGCAGGCAAGGTGGTTCGTGATGCCAATGGCAATGAGCTGCAGGATGGCGATACCGTCACCGTAATCAAGGATTTGAAGGTGAAGGGTTCCAGTCTGGTGGTGAAGGTGGGAACCAAGGTCAAGAGCATTCGCTTGGTAGATGGCGATCACGACATTGATTGCAAGATCGACGGCGTGGGGGCGATGAAACTCAAGTCAGAATTTGTGAAGAAGGCTTGAGGCTGATTCGGCACCGGGGAGTCCGGTGCCGTCTGCTGTGATTGATTAGCTGGCAGCCAGCACTTGTTGTTCCAGTTCCCTGGCCAGATTGGGTTCTATCTTCAGGGCACCGGCCAGCTGTTCCAGCCAGGCACGCTCCATCGGGTTCTGTTCGTCGATCATCACGGCGCTGACCACGTAGATTTCCCGGGCGGCCTGGGGCGAATCGGCGTTGCGTGCCAAAGCACTGGCATCCAGTGGCGCATCGAACTGTTGCTGGATCCATGTCTGGAGTTCGTCGTCAGGGCCCAGCCGCTCAATCTCCTGAGTCAGTAGCTGTCTTTCGTTGGCATCGATATGGCCATCGGCGCGGGCGGCCATAATCATGGCCTGGAGAATTTCCAGTCCACGACGCTCCTGGTCGGCTCCCTGCAACTGTTCAAGGGGTTGGCCCTGTTGCACTGGGGCGGGCTGTGCCTGGCCCTGGTTGTTGTTCTGGTAGTTTTGATAGGCCTTCCATGCCAGTACGCCGACGCCGGCCAGGGCGCCATACTTCAGTGCCTTGCCGCCCATTTTGCGGCCACGCTTGGAGCCCAGCATCAATCCCAGTGCTCCGCCACCCAACAGGCTTTTTACATCAATGCCACTGCCGCCTTTACCTCCGGACAGTTGGCTGCCAAGGTTGCCCATCATCTGGTTTACGTCCATTCCACCCTGGCTGCCCTGGCGGGACTGACCGCCCTGGGCCTGGTTCATGATCTGGTTCAGCACGGACATTACATTCATTGTCTGGCTCCTTTTCCGCCTGGTTGCCGTTGGCTTTGATTTTGATTCTAGCCTCAGTAAACCCTATCCGGCATGAACGCCAGATGAACAGATTGTCTGGATAACGACGGCAAAGTTCCTTTTGGCATCATCTTTTTTGGTAAGGTTGTGTCAAAACAGGGTGCGTATTTGCAACGTCATCCTATAATCATGGTTAGCGAAATTAACCCATTCACCGGGACAAATGGACTGACTACTTGGCGGCTCTGAAACGCAATATCTGGACGCTGTATTTTCTGATCGTAATCGTCGGCGTTGCGCTTTTAGGGGTGTCTCTCCAGCAGCGCTGGCAGGAGACCCTGTCTGATGAAACTGCGCATCAATTGTCCAGAGCTGAGCTCATATCCCAATCCGTTCACAGTCTGTTCCGGACTCAGGAGCTGGTGCTTGATGTCGTTGGGCGCGAACTCCTCGACAGTGGCGAACCGCTGGAAGAGCGGAGGGAAATGCCTTTATTGGACAGTATCCTTTCGGTTAACCCGGCCCTCGTTGGTTTTGGCCTCGCCCGCCCGGACGGCACGCTGGTTCGTATCAGCACCAATATGGACACCAGCCGCCTGCCCAATCTCCTGGAGAACCCCAGTACCGCAGAAGGTTTCAGGCAAGCCCTTGAGTCGGATGTGATGGTGGTAGGGCGTACTTATTATATGGATGCGCTTGGTGCCTGGTTAATCCCGATACGAAAGGCCTTGCGAGCGGACGATGGTTCTGTGGTTGCAGTAATGACCGCCGGACTGGAGATTGGTGCCGAAGGTTCAGTTCTTGGGCAGGATCTGCACGATGGTCCCGAGGACAGTGTCATCCTGTTTCGGGAGGCAGACAAATACGTCCAGTTTATGTCGCGAGAGGGCGCAACGCCTGAGCGATATTCTGCCTCGCAGATCAACGAGGAGCGTTTGAGCGCACAGCGTCGTGAATTCGAGGAGGGAACCGGAAAGACCATGGCGGATATCATGGCCAGTCCGGAGGCGGTTTCTTTTCATATGACCCGCGACCAGCGAGATTATCTGACAGCCGCCACCTTCGACTCTCGGTATCAGATCTGGACAGTGTCCGAGACGCGTTTTGCCCCTCTTTACCGCGATTTTATGGGAACCCTCGTACCCTACGTGATTGGCTTTGTACTGGGTGCCTGGTTGCTCTACCTGTTGTTCCGGGTTATTGATCGTGCCGAGGGAGAGCGTCGGGAAGAGTTACTGTACCGGGCTCGACACGACGATCTCACCGGCCTGTTAAACCGCGCAGGGCTCCTGGACCGATTGGAAGGCAGACTTTCTCAGGCGAGGCCGTTCAGTCTGGTGGTGATCAACATTGATAACTTCAGTGGTATCAATGACCGCTTTGGGCTGGAGTACGGGGATCACACCCTGGTGGAATTCGGGCGAAGACTTGAGCGGTTGGCGGAACGACACGACGATCTGGCGAGGCTCGGGAGCGATGAATTCGCCATCGTTACCCCCAATACCAACATCCCCTCGTTGACCGATGCTTGCCGGGCGCTGGTAGAAGATCTGGCCCAAATCTTCGAAGTGGGCCGGCTTCGTCTCCAGGTGGGCGCGAGTGTCGGGGTGGCCCGGTACCCCGAAGACGGAGACTCCCTCAGCAAGCTGATTCGTAGTGCCCACCTGGCGTTGTATGAGGCCAAACAAAGCCGGAATGCCGTCTGCGTCTACAAGGCAGAAATGGAAACCGCTTATCTACGGCGGCTGAACGTGGAACAGAGGCTGCGCTATGGCCTGGCCTCTCATGCTCTCTATATGGTGTACCAACCGCAGGTGAACGATGCAGGCGATACCATTGGTCTGGAGGCTTTGGTGCGCTGGCAGGATGAAGAGTTGGGATTCGTTTCGCCGGCAGAATTCGTGGATGTGGCCGAGAAAAGCGGTCTGATGATTCCTCTGGGTAACTTCGTGCTGGACACCAGCCTGAGGGAATTCCGGCAACTGATAGACAAGGTGCAACAGCCGCTGGATCTGGCCATCAACATCTCAGTGATTCAGTTCTGCCAGCCAGGCTTCGTGGATACAGTACTCAACGCCCTGAAAACCCACGATGTCTCGCCGTCCTCTCTGGTTCTGGAGATTACCGAAACGCTGTTCATGGGCAATTTCGATCAGGTGCTGCAAACCATCTGCAACCTGAGAAGCCACGGTATACGCCTGGCCATGGATGATTTCGGAACCGGCTATTCTTCCCTCAGCTTGTTGCGCCAGTTACCTCTGGATGAGCTTAAAATCGACAAAAGCTTTGTGGACGGTATTGTTGAAGATGAAAAAGCCGCCAATATGGTGCGCAGCATCGTCGCCATCGCCCGCAGCCACAACATGAGTCTGATCGCTGAGGGTGTAGAAGAGCAGGCTCAGGCCCAGGCCTTGATCAAAATGGGCTGCCTGCGCTTCCAGGGTTACTATTTCAGCCGGCCGGTGCCCATGGCGGACGTTCGTCAGGTGCTCACTGACACGGCAAACACGGACAATACCCCTGCGACCATTCGTCGCTCCTGATGGCTTTGAAGTGGTCGCGGCCGGCCGCTACAGTAGTGACATTTGTCAGAAAACAAGGAACGCCGAATGAAACAATCCATGATTGCTCTGGCATTGGGCGCAGCCCTGGTCGCCCCGGCCACATTTGCCGCCGATCACGCACACGGTAACGACCACCAGAGCCATCCGATACAGATCAATCACCCCTGGAGCCGGCCAACACCGCCGGGTACCCCCATGGGCGTGGGCTATATGGCGATCACCAACCACAGTGAACAGGCCATCACCCTGGTGGGCGCAGAAACCCCTAGAGCCGGCAACGTTTCGATTCACGAAACTTCCATGCATGAGGGGGTCATGCGTATGCAGCCGGTAGATGGTGGTCTTCTCATACCCGCCGGCAAAACCGTGGAGTTAAAGCCGCACAGTTATCACCTGATGCTTGAAAGGCTGCCTGAGCCGCTGGTTGAGGGCGAGAGAATTCCGGTAAGACTGGATTTTGATGGCGCGGAAGACCTGAATATCGAACTGATGGTGCGCCCCCTTGACGGTGCCCCGGCGATGAACGACCACGCCGGCATGAAGCACTAACCACTATTCTTCTCAGCGAAATCCGGTAACGCTCAACGCTTTACGCAGACAAACAGTGCGTTTCCGGATTCGCCATCCCAGGGCACGATGCGTTCGTAGTCGTGCTCGAAGATGGTCACGTCGAACCAGGGCTGTAACAGGGTGGCCAGCTCCCGGAAGCTCAGTGCCACCATGGGGTGCTCATCCTGCCAGGATTCACTGATGCCATTGGTGGTGCGATCAATGCTAAGCCGGAGCGACTGCCGTTCACCACTGCCGACGTAATGCCAGCCAGACCGAAAGGTAAACTCACTGCCATCGTGCCGGGCGGAGTGGCTGACATACAGGTTGTTGTTGATTCGGGTCTTGTCTACGGCATTGAAACAGAACAATCCGTTGGCTGATAACGCCTGGTGGGCGCTTTCGATACAGCCCTGAAGCTTCTCGATACCATCGCTGTAATGAATGGAGTACAGGAAGCAGGTAATCAGATCAAATGGACTATCAAACCGGAATTCGCACATATCCCGAACACTGAAGACGGCTTCCGGGCAACGCTCCTCGGCTACATCCAGCATGGGCTGATTAATATCCAGCCCTTCGCACTGGTAACCGAGGTTCAGGAAATGCCGGATGTGCGGCCCGGTGCCACAGGCCAGATCCAGATGACGCCTGCCGCCATTGCCAAATAGCTGATGTAACCGCTGTATCCCGAGACTCTGGGCCGGGTAATCGATATCGGCACACATCAGATCGTAGTAGCCCGACAAGTCGGTATATAAGGCGTTGATGGACAAGGGAAAGCCTCTGCAGAAATCAACTGGATCACCTCTGGCGAACAGCAGCTGCAGACGGGCATGGCGCAGCGGGCGGGCGTTTTGAGGGTGGCGTATGGTAGCGAAAAGGTGCGGGAGCGGGTAGCCACCCTCGTAGATGTACTACACCGGCTTGTCTGAGTGCCCCAGTGAGTGCTCCGGGGCAATCTGATCCCGCACCAGCTGTTTCAGTTGCTTGATATCCGGGAAGCCCCCTTGCTCCTTACGGGACCAGATTCGGGTATCGTTTACCCAGACTTCAAAGATGCCGCCGGAGCCGGGTTTCAAGGTGAGCTCGTCGACCATGCCGTCGAAGGTGGTCAGCAGTTCCTGCGCCATCCAGGCGGATCTCAGCATCCAGTTACAGCCGGTGCAGTAATGGAGAGTAATGCGCGTTGCCATACGGTAATGCTTCCTGCATGAAGAAATCGATCAGCCATGCTATCAAATGAAGGGGACAGTTTCTTTCTCCAGAGGGAATGGTATGGCGTATTGGCTGGTGGATAGCCCCGGTTCCGGTGATGGCTGCCGGGATGCGGATTTCTGGTTGCCCTATCTGCGCGAGCAGGGCATCGAGAACGTAACCGAGTGCAGGCTGGATGAGGCTGAACAGTGGCTGCGCCTGGTGACTGGCAACGACGTACTGTTGGCCGCGGGTGGGGATGGCACTGTGAACGGTGTGGCCGGTCTTTGCCTGCGCACCGGCGCGACTCTCGCGGTTCTTCCCTCGGGAACCGCTAATGATTTTGCTCGCAACCTGGGTATTCCGTCTGAACCGGCAGAGGTGGCCCGTCTGGTGGCGGACGGTAGCACCGAGATGATTGATGTGGCGGAGTTTGATGACCGCATCTATCTCAACGTGGCCCACATTGGCCTGGGCACTTTGCCTTCACGCCAGGCCAGTTCACCCACCAAAAGGTTTCTTGGAAAGTTCAGTTACATGGCCACACTGTTCCGACAACTGGGCGCCCAGCGGGGATTCCACGCCCATATACGTACTGATCGTTCTAATCTGGGTGGTCGTTGGCTATCGATTGCCGTTGCCACGGGGGCCTATTTCGGTGGCGGCCATGAAATACCGGAGGCCTCTGCGAACGATGGTTTGCTGGATGTCATTGCCGTTAAACCGCGCCCGTTGCCGCAGCTGTTACTTGCATTTTTGATGGTGCGCCTGAACCGCAAGACGCCGCGCCGGACCAGCACCGTGATCCAGATCAAGGGCAAGTGGTGCCACGTAGAAACCACCCGCGCCAAGACGGTAACGGTGGATGGCGACGTGGCCGGCAAGACCCCGTTTCGCGCAACCTGCCGGCCTGAGGCTATCCGGGTGATCGGCAAGCGGGTGATCCACACCGGCGAGCCGGCGCCCGCCGGTTAGGCTGACAGCCCGGCTTTGCGGGCCCTGGCCGCGTGCAGCTTCTTGTAGCTCTCGATCATCTTCAGGTGCCGGTCCAGACCGCGCAGGTCCATGCCGGTTTCTTCCAGGCCAAAGAAGCGGACCGTACCGTTAATCGAGCCCACTACGGCATCCATTACCTCGTCACCAAACATCCGGCGGAAGTTGTACAGGTAGTCGTCCAGTTCCAGTTCTTCGTTCAACGTGGCTTCCAGAGCCGCGTTCATGGCCTGATAGAATAGGCCGCGCTCAACGGTGTTGTCATTGAATTGCAGGAACATCTCCACCAGCTCCTGGGCCTCTTCAAGCTCGCCCAATGCCAGGTAGATCAGCAGTTTCAGTTCCAGAATGGTGAGCTGGCCCCACACGGTGTTTTCATCGAATTCGATGCCGGTGAGGGTGACGATGGTCATGTACACATCCAGCTCGGCCTCTTCCAGGCGCTGTACCAGATTGGCCAGTTCGTCTTCACTCAAACGGTGCAGGTTGAGGATGTCTTCGCGGAATTCCAGGGCCATGTTGGTGTTGTCCCACACCAGGTCTTCCACCGGATACACCTCGGAATAGCCCGGCACCAGGATTCGGCAGACCGGCGCGCCGAGGTCTTCGAACACTGCCATGTAGCATTCCTTGCCCATGTCCGCGAGGATGCCGAACAGGGTGTCGGCTTCTTCTTCGTTGCTGCCGGAGAAATCCCATTCCACAAAATCGTAGTCGGATTTGGCGCTGAAGAAGCGCCAGGACACCACGCCGCTGGAATCGATAAAGTGTTCAACGTAGTTATTGGGCTCGGTCACCGCCATGGAGTTGAAGGTGGGCGCCGGCAGGTCGTTCAGACCTTCAAAGCTGCGACCCTGCAGCAGCTCGGTCAGACTGCGTTCCAGGGCAACGTGGAAGCTGGGGTGTGCACCGAAGGAAGCAAACACACCGCCTGTTTTGGGGTTCATCAGGGTGACGCACATCACCGGAAACTGACCGCCCAGGGAGGCATCTTTCACCAGTACCGGAAAGCCCTGTTCTTCCAGGGCCTTGATACCTTCGACAATCTCCGGGTACTTGGCCAACACGCTCTCGGGAACATCCGGCAGGGCGATTTCGTTCTCAATGATCTCTTTCTTGACTGCCCGTTCGAAGATTTCTGACAGGCACTGTACCTGCGCTTCCTGCAGGGTATTACCGGCGCTCATGCCGTTGCTCAGGTACAGGTTCTCGATCAGGTTGGAGGGGAAGTAAACTGTCTCTCCGTCTGACTGACGCACATACGGAATGCTGCAGATACCACGCTCGGGCGTGCCCGAGTTGGTGTCGAACAGGTGCGTGCCCAGTAGTTCGCCGTCCGGATTGAAAATCTCCTGGCAGTAGTCATCCAGAATGCCGTCCGGCAGCTCGCCTTCCGGGCCGGGCTGGAACCATTTCTCGTTCGGGTAGTGCACGAACTCGCTGTTCGCGATGTCCTGGCCGAAGTACTGGTCGTTGTAGAAGAAGTTGCAGTTCAGCCGCTCGATAAACTCACCCAGGGCCGAACACAGGGCGGCTTCCTTGGTGGCACCCTTGCCGTTGGTGAAGCACATGTGGGCCGCGGTGTCGCGCACGTGCAGAGACCACACGTGGGGCACGATGTTGCGCCAGGAGGCAATCTCGATCTTCATGCCGAGATCCGAGAGGATGCCGGTCATGTTGGCAATGGTCTGCTCCAGGGGCAGATCCTTGCCCTCGATATAGGTGTTGCCGTCGCCGCCCGGGGCTGCGGTGAGCAGGGCCTGGGCGTCTTCGTCCAGGTTTTCCACCACTTCAATCTGGAACTCCGGGCCGGTTTGCACCACCTTTTTGACGGTGCAGCGGTCGATGGAGCGGAGGATGCCCTGGCGATCCTTGTCGGAAATGTCTTCCGGCAGTTCCACCTGAATCTTGAAAATCTGCTTGTAGCGGTTTTCCGGGTCTACAATGTTGTTCTGCGACAGGCGGATGTTATCTGTGGGAATATCCCGGGCGTTGCAGTAAACCTTTACGAAGTAAGCCGCGCACATGGCAGATGAGGCCAGGAAGTAGTCAAACGGGCCGGGCGCCGAGCCATCGCCTTTGTAGCGGACGGGCTGGTCTGAGACGACGGTAAAATCGTCAAACTTGGCCTCAAGCCTCAGGTTGTCGAGATAATTGACTTTGATTTCCATGGGCAGCTTACCGGATTCAGAAATATGAGCAGTTTACGCGGAGTAGACGAGGTAATCCCCGATGCGCGGGATGGTCTCACAAAAACGGAACGGACGATACTTTACGTCCTGAGCGAAACCCAGAAGGAGTTAGGCGGGCGCAATGTACCTACCGTGATGCTCTATGGCCGGGTACTGGAATACGTGAATATCAGCGAGGAAGAGCTGCATCTTTACCTGGATCGTCTTGGCGTCAAGGGAAACGGCCCAGGCGGCTGATCATCAAAACTGGCAGGCACGCATGTGCTCCGGTTCGATCCGGTAAAATCGGCACAGGGCAGCGTAGACGTCAGGTTGTTCACGCTTCAAGTGCTGCGGTTGTTGATAGAAGGCCTCGGTCAGCACCGCGAAAAACTCGGCTGGTTCGGTGGCGCCGTAGGGATCAAGCCAGGGTTTGTGGTGGTGTTCCAGCCTGTGCTGCAGGTGGTCCCAGGCTTCGGTCATGGTTTCCTGCCAGCGCGCCGCCTCATCGCCACTCAGTGGTGGTGCGCCGTCTGCAGTGCCATCCAGGTAGTCCAGCTGATGGGCGAATTCATGGAGAATCACGTTGTGCGGACCATGAGGATTGGCGATGGCTTGTTCACACTGGCTCCAGGCCAGAATCACCCGGCCGTGGGACCAGGCCTCTCCGGCCCGGGTTTCGTCACTGGTGCTGACCACGAGGCCATCGCTTTCGGTGTCCTGTACCCGGTAAATATCGGGATAGACCAGGATGCTTTTAACGTCATCGTATTCGTAAAACCCGCGTTCAAGCAGCAAAAGGCAAGCATGGCCGGCAATGGTCACTCGCACCCGATCATCGATTTCAAAACCGGCACATTCGTAGAATTCCTTCTCCGAGATAAAGAGCTGAACCAGATTCTCCAGCCGGGTTTTGTGGCTGTCGGAGAGCCAATTATAGAGCGGCACATTTTCCTGAAGGTGGTGCCTCCAGAGTGCAGGGAACGGTTGTTGCAGTTCGCGCCGGCGTCGCCAGTTGCGGTAGAAAAACAAATAGAACAGCGAGCCGCCAATCAGGGCACTGGCGATAACAGCAAAAACAAGCGGTGCGGACATTGGTAACTTCCCTGTGAATGTCCGGCCAGTCTACCGCAAGCTTCAGCGAACCACGAAAACCGAAATGTCGCTGTGTTTGACGATTTCTGCCCCGTTAGAGCGCAGAAGGTGCCAGGTGTCGCCGAGGCCCGGTGCATGGGAGGCCATGATTACCAGATCGGCCTTGGTATCCTTGATCGCGCCCAGTAGTATTTTATCCAGCTCAACGGCGGTATCGACCGATTCCAGCACCCTGGATTCGGTCTGAATGCCGTGGCTCTTGCCCTGTTCCTCGGCAAACTCCGTGAGTTTGTCGGCCAGTTCCTTCGGGTTGTGGGCCGCGGCTCCCGGGGTACTGTTGGTGACTGTCACGTAGCACAGGCTGGCCTGGTAGTGTTTGGCCATGTCGATGGCGGTGTTCAGGGTTTTGGGTATCTTGTCGAGATGGGCAAGATCGACGGGAACCAGTATTTTCTGATACATGCGTCCGTCTCCTGTGGTCAGAATTTGATCTGTACTCTTCAAGTCTGGACCATGACCTCAGGATGCTGCAAATCGGGAGGATGCGATGAAGTATATTTTCGAGGTCACGGTGAAAGACGGGCACTCTGCCGAGGAGTATGCCGATGCCTGGGTCCGGGCCAGTGAGCTGATTCAGCAGGCGCCCGGTGCCCGTGGTACCGAACTACACCGAAAGATTGGTGAGCCGAACAAGTTGATCGCTATCGCCAGCTGGGACAGCAAGGCCGACCGCGATGCCATGGATGCCCGGAAGGACCCGAGGATCGCGGAGATCATTAAAAGCGCCGCTCCGTTTGTTGAGATTCGGCCTTTGGGTGAATTTGAAGACCCTGAATGGGTGGTACTGCCGCCAGGCCAGAATAGCGACTGATTAGCTGTGATCAACTTTGTGTAGCTGGAAGTCTTTCTCCAGACGGTAGGTGTCAAAATCCCGGGCCAGGAAAAGGTGGCCCGTGTAATGCTGCAACGCCTCGGCGGCGAGCTGATTGATGTGCGGTGTGCCACCCGGGGCCGATTGGTAGCGGGAGCTGAAGTGGGTGAGTACCAGATTGGGCAGCTTCGTTGCCTGTGCGAACCGGGCCACCTGCTGCGCCGAGCTGTGTTGGGGCCAGGGGCCAACCCGGTCTGCGACATCCTGGGTGTAGGTGGCCTCGTGAATCAAGACGTGGGTGCCTTGGCAGGCATTTTTCAGCAGTTCCGGGGTGTCGTTGTCACCGCCGACAATGATTTTTCGCGCGGTTCTGGGAATGTGAGTGTAATCGTCGCTACGCAGCAGGCGCCCATCATCCAGTAGAACATCTTTGCCTTTCTGCAGGTCACCCCATTGAGGGCCAGGCTCTATGCCATCAGCAACCAGTTTCTCCTTTTGCAGCTGACGTTCCAGGTTGCGCTCTGTGAATACGTAGGCCCGGCAAGGTACCCGGTGTGAAAGCGCCACGTTGGTAACACCCAAATGGTCATCCTGCCAGTAAAAACCCGGAGCTTCCGAGTTGATGAAGTTCAACGGATAACTCAGGCTGGAGTCACTGTTTTCGATGACCGCATCGATAAACCGGCGTACCTGTGGCGGCGCAATGATGTCCAGAGGCTCGGTGCGACCCAGCATGGAAGCGCTGGTAAGCAAGCCCGGTAGCCCGAAGATGTGGTCACCATGGATGTGGGTGATGAAAATGGCGCGCAACTGCATCACCGAATACCGTGTGCGCATCAGCTGGTGCTGGGTGCCTTCACCGCAGTCCACCAGATACCAGGGTTTGGGCCCCGACAGGCAAAGCGCCAGGCCGGTGACGTTGCGTGACCGGGTTGGTGTTCCGGCCGATGTGCCAAGGAAAGTGAATTCCATCGTGCCTCGTTTCGCGGTAATGTGCACCCTAATAATACGAAACCATGCTCTCAGATGATACGGGATCCATCATGTCTGAACTCGCCAACTACGAAAGTTTCAATATTGAAGTAAAAGACCACATCGCCCACGTTCAGTTCAGTCGCCCCGAGGCGCTGAATACCATGAACAAGGCATTCTGGCTGGAGCTGCCGCGCTGCGTTCAGGACATTGAAGCTAATACCGATGCCCGGGTGATTGTGATCTCCTCGACCGGAAAGCACTTTTCCGCAGGCATGGATCTGGGCGTGTTCTCGGATCCGAAATCCGTGCCCATGAGTGGTGACCCTGGCCGTATGGCGGAGAACCTGCGAAGAGTCGTACTGCAGCTGCAGGATACTCTGAGCTCTCTGGAGAAAGTACGTCTGCCGGTGCTGGCTGCCGTGCACGGGGGCTGTATTGGTGGGGCTCTGGACCTGGTGTGCGCTGCTGACAGCCGGTATTGCACCTCCGATGCCTATTTCACAATCAAGGAAACCGAGCTGGGCATGACAGCTGATGTGGGCACGCTGCAGCGGCTGCCTAAACTGATGCCTGAGGGCGTGGTGTGTGAGCTGGCTTATACGGGCCGCAAATTCGGTGCTGAAGAAGCCCATCGCCTGGGTTTCGTGAACTCGGTATACGAGACTCAGGAAGCGATGCTTGAGGGCGTGATGTCCATTGCCGCCCAGATCGCTGCCAATTCGCCGCTGGCGGTGACCGGCTGTAAAGAAATGATCAACTTCAGCCGCGATCACAGCGTAGAAGACAGCCTCCGCTACATGGCCACATGGCAGTCCGGCATGTTCCGCCCTACGGACATGATGAAATCCTTCCAGGCCAAGGCCCAGAAGCAGGCGCCCGCCTACGACGATCTGTTCCCGGTCAAGGGCCTGTTCGAAAACTGAGTTATGGCCCAAGGTCGCGCCAAACTATCCATCACCGCCGCCCTGTTGTTTCAGGGCGGTATTGGTTTGGTAGGCTGGATCGCGATCTGGCTGTTCGATATTCCGTTAATGCTGAACGGCCTGAATCTGCTGGAAATCCTGCTGTATGGGATCCTGGGCGCTGGCACCACCTACCTTGTGCTATTGCTGCTGACTCAGCTCTCCTGGCTGTTCCCTGATGATCTTGGTTCGCAAATGCAGGCCCTTTACCGTTTCGCGGCGAGTTATCGCTGGCCGGTATTGCTGACCTTGTGCCTGCTCGCCGGGGTGGGGGAAGAACTGTTGTTTCGTGGTGCAGTGCAGGGCTGGCTAATGCAGCACACCGGGCCCTGGACAGCCTTACTGGCGGCCTCTGTGTTGTTCGGGTTGGTGCACTATGTGTCGTTTACCTATTTTCTGGTAGCGACGTGTCTGGGCCTGATTCTTGGTGGCGCTTACCTGGTATGGGGCAGCTTGCCCATGGTGATGGTCTGGCATGCGGTTTATGACATGCTCGCACTGTACTGCCTGCTGAACTATCCCCAGTGGTTCAATGTGAAACCTTGATGTTTCCAGTCTAAATAATTCAAACGGTCGTATGAATTTTCGTTGAAAATGCAGTGTGGCTGTAAGAGGATAGCCAGCTACACAGTTTTCAGGCTGATTCTCAACCGTTTGGATGTTCCTATGAATTCAACCATTCGCCGCTGGTTTGCCAGTGCCGGCGCCCTGCGCAGAGTGCTCTCTACTTTCGCCCCTTACCTGGGGGCAGGTATTAAAGTCACTCACATTGCTGATGACTTCAGCTCTGCAACGGTGGAAATGCGTCAGCACTGGTACAACACCAACTACGTGGGCACGCACTTCGGCGGATCTCTCTACAGCATGGTTGACCCAATGTATATGCTGTTACTGATGCGCCGACTGGGCAACGATTACATCGTGTGGGACAAGTCCGCGAGTATTGATTTTATCCGCCCCGGCAAGGGCGTGGTAAAGGCCCGCTTCGAGCTGACCGATGCGCGTCTCGAGGAAATACGCGAAGCCACCGCTGATGGCGACAAGTACCTGCCGGAGTGGTATGTCGACGTTGTGGACGAGGCAGGAACGGTCGTTGCCCGAGTCCATAAGGTGCTGTACGTCAGGCGAAAGCCGGCAGAGTAATGCCGGCACCAGCCCACTAAGGTTGTTCCACTTTCTTCAGAAAAGCCGCGATGTCGTCGAATGCCTCGTCTGCCTCAGGCAGCAGTGGCGTGAAGATGTGCCATACATGCACCATGTTCTGCCAGGTGTGAAGCTCCACCGGTGAACCCTGGGCTTTTGCCTTGGCGGCGTAACGCGTGGCGTTGTCCAGCAGCATTTCCGTGGTGCTTGCGTGGATAAGCACGGGTGGCAGCTTGTTAAGCTCACCCCGCAGAGGTGATGCAACCGGGTTGGTGGGAGAGAGTCTGAACGCGGCAAGTGTTCCCCACCACAACACGGGCAGCGGGATTTTGGACAAACCACCAAACACCGGGCCCAGGAGTGGGTCCGTGCGAATATTCTCGCGATTGCTAGGCGCCGTCAGCGTGAGATCCGTGGAGGGTGACAGGGCAACGGCGGCATCGGCCTGCCGCAGGCCATTGTCGCGAATCCACGCCAGCAGTGACAGGGTATGGCTGCCGCCCGCCGAGTCTCCGGCAACCACCATAAAGTCGACGGGCGCTTCGCCGTCCGGGCCATGATTCAGCAGCCATGCATAGGCCTGGCGGCAGTCCCGAATGCCATCCATGAACCGGTGTTCGGGCATGAGCCGGTAATCAACCGCAAAAACGGCAGCATTGGCAATCCGGGAAAAACGGTCGGTAATCGCCCGGTGACTGCGAGGGCTGCCAGCAGCCCAGGCACCGCCGTGAATATAGAGCACACGTCGGCGGGAATCGGCCCCGGGCGCCAATATCCATTCGCCACGTGGATGATCCTGATGCCGGATGTCCGATTCGATATCCACGCCTTCACCCAGGCTGTCCAGATGGTTGCGGAGGGCGATCAGCCGGGCTTTGCCCTTCAGTCCGCGGGAGGCGCGCCCCATGTCCTTGATGCGTTCGATGACCTCATCATGAGCCGGGTTTGGAGCAACTTCCTTGATAACCCAGTCCTGGCCGTCGTACTCGGAAAGATCCTTTACCCGGAAGATCAGCAGTGTGATCAGGACAACAAGAGTAACGACAGCGAGCAGAAACCAGAGCATGGACAATCCTTGGGGCGCGAGACACAGGGCATGTGGACGACTATAGTCGAAACAGCGTTAAGCATATAGGAGTGCGCCGTTTTGCAAATAGCCTATCGGGCCCGGGATATTACCGAAGCTCACATCATAGCTGGCCTGCTGAGGGCCAATCACATAGAGGCGCACGTTGGCGGGCATTACCTGCAGGGTGCACTGGGCGAAATCGGCGCTGCCGGCTTTACCAACGTGCATGTGGCTGACGAGGACTGGGTTCTCGCCAGAGCCTTGATTGAGGACTACGAGGCAAACCGACTTGAGCAATCCTGAAGCTTCAGGCGTTTAACGGATAGCGTTCCAGCACGGTATAGACAGAGCCGCTCTGGCCTGGAGTACTTTCAAACAGCGCAAACTCCTGAACCGACCAACTGCCAAACCGGGTGCTCCGATAACGCTCGATCAGCTCGGCCACCGAGCCCGCGCCAGCCCGAAAGCGGCTCAGTGTGATGTGAGGTTTGAATGAAGGATTCTGCAGAGTGAAGCCGTCGTTGATGAGCCTTTGGGCAAGGGTGCGTTGCAGTCCCCTCAGTTCTGCCTCGGGGGAGACCCCCGCCCATAGGATTTTCGGGCTCTCCTCCTTGCCGAAGCAACCCAGCCCGGCGGCTTCCAGCTCAAAAGGCGTATGGGCCACCTTTCTGGCGTTATCCCGAGCCTGGGTAACCTGTTCGCTCTCCACCTCTCCCAGAAACGCCAGGGTTAGGTGAAGCTGGGCTTCGCTTTGCCAGCGGGCACCTTTAATGTCAGTTTTTACCGTTAAGACGCTGGTCTTGATCGACTCAGGAATTTCCAGCCCGAAGAACAGTCTTGGCATTAACTCCTCCTTAGTCGGGCGTAGCCCGGTCTGGTCAATGTTGTTATAGTATAACGTTTTTGAGGCCCGAATTATGTCCAGCATTTCCCGACCGATTCCCACCAACCTGATTCTGGGGTTTCTTGGCGTTGGCAAAACCACTGCCATTCTGGACCTGCTGCGCCAGAAGCCGGAGGGTGAAACCTGGGCGGTGTTGGTGAACGAGTTTGGCGAGGTGGGTATTGATGGCGCCATCCTGGAAACCGAGGGAGCGGTGGTGCGCGAGGTGCCAGGTGGCTGCATGTGCTGCGTCGCGGGGCTGCCCATGCAGATCGGCCTGAATCAGCTGATTGCCAGAGCCAAGCCGGATCGTTTGCTGATTGAGCCCACGGGCCTGGGCCATCCGTCCCAGATTCTCGATACCCTGACTGGAGAGCATTATCAGGATGTCCTGGCGTTGGGGCCGGTGATTACTCTGGTGGATCCACGCAAACTCGAGAACTCGAAAGTGCTTGAGAATGTGCAGTTCCGGGATCAGATCGAAGCTGCCGATATTCTGGTCGCCAACAAATCGGATCTTTGCACGGCACAGCAACTCTCGGCGTTTGAAGACTGGGTTGCCACACTGCCCCTGACGAAGCGTGCCGTTTACACGACAAGCCAGGGACATTTGGCGCCCGAGTGGCTGGACGGTGAGATGGAGCGTCAGCCGGTATCCAGCCCGGATGCTCATCAACAGCGGGCTGCGCTTGATCTTCGCCCCCCGGCACCGTCTCTGGACGATCAGCCCTGGCAGCGGATGACCAACCGTGGTCAGGGGCATTACAGTCTGGGTTGGCGCATCCACCCGGAAATTCAATTCTCGGAGGCGTCTCTACTGGCAACGGCGATGGATGAACGTCTGGTGCGGTTCAAGGCCGTTGTGCATACCCTGGATGGCTGGCGAGTGATCAATCAGGTGGAAGGTGCGTTGACCGTTCAGCCCTGTGAGCCGGGAGAACAATCGCGGATTGAATTGATCAGTTCAGAGCCTTTGGCAGAGAACGATCTGGATCTGGAAATGAAACGCGCCGCCGGGTTGGCAGAGTGAGGGCCCGGAACGGGCCCTCGGTGCATTACTGGTGACCGTAGATTCTCATGCGGGTGTTCTGCACAGAGAGGTTGTCCAGTGTCAGGGAACCGATGCTGGTTCCGCCCACCAGAACCTGGCCAATCTTCATGTCTGCGTCAAACTGCTGCAGATCAATCGCCAGGGAATCGTCCGAGCTGCCGAAGCGTTGGTCTTTATAGACCTCCACAACGATATCCGCGGCGGCATCCAGAATGGTCGGGCCATTGCCGCCAGTTGCTTTGTCAGCAACCTTTTCGAGATAGGTATTCTTGGTGAGCTGCAGGTCACGAATACCGATCGCGAGGAAGTCGACATCGATATCCAGATCGGAAATACCGACCTTTGTGTCCAGGGTCAGCTTGTCGGTCGCGGTATCCACCGTGATGCCGACCTTGTTGAAGATACCCCTCATTGAAAAGTTGCTTGCCAGCAGCGTGGAGTCTGTGTTGCCCTGCAGGCTCCATTCACCGGTTGTCACGCCAAAATCGATAGGAGCTGCGGTGATTGGCAGTACGTTGATGATGGCGTCGCCATCCGCGGCAACGTCGATCTCGATCTTGATATTGTCGATCAGGTCGGTGTAATCCTTGAAGGCCAGGCTTCTGCCAATCTCGATGTCTTTGAACATCTCATCTTCATAGCCGGCGCCAGCACCGCCGATGCTGATGTCCTTGATGGCGAGAGAGCCTTCATCGGTATATCTGAATTCACCAATGTTTACTTTGGTTTCGAGCTCGATGGTGACACCGGCCTGACCGGTGATGCTGCCCATCTGAGCATCGTCGATTGGTTTAAGTTCTGCCTGCGCGGCAAACGGCGCGCCGATGATAGCCAGTGCTAGCAGATTTCTTTTCAGGCTTTTCATTGCATTGTTCCTTTTTTGATTTTGTTTTTACTGCGTATGAGGTCCACGGCCAGCCGCGCTGGCCATGGACCCGCCTCCGGCATTGCCGGAAGTTCTTACTACTCTGGAGTCAGCTCCAGATCGATGGTGTTGCCCGGGCCTGTCATGAACTGATTCAGCAAGCTTGTGAGCAAGCCGCAGTTCTCCAGTGCCGGCAGCTCATAGACACCGCTTACCGTGCCGCCGGTGGCAGGCGAGAAGTTGGAGCCTTCAACGGAAGTGAGCTGGATATCAACTGGCTGGCTGGTCTGGCACTCTTCGCCACCACCAATCTTCACCGGCAGGCCGAACAGTTTGATGGCAACCTTGGGCACCTTCACGTACAGGTGAGAGTTCGCCGTCAGCTTGCCGTCGACCAGAGAACCGGTGGTTACTTCAGCCTGTTCAAACTCGACGTTTGCAGATGCATGAATCTTGCTGAACAGCAGTTTGATGGAGAAGTTGCCAGAGGTTGGCTCAACATCCAGGTCGGCTTCGAACGTGCCGGATGCGAGATCAAGGAGTGTGGCAATGCTGCCGGTCAGGGGCAGTGTGCCGCCGGTAGCCTTGATCAGGGTTGAGCCTTCCAGGCCCAGCAGCAGTTCCAGGGTCGGATTTCCGGTCTGCTCATACGCTTCGGCAGTGACCGGAACCTGGATCTCCGGATTCTCGGAATCGCTGGAACGGATCACCAGGTTGGCGTTGCTCACGCCTACCGAGGCTGCGGTAAAGGCTATCTGAACAGCGCAGCTCTCGCCGGCCGCGACGGTGGTGCAGTCTGTCGACTGGGTGAAGTCGGCCGCGTTCGCGCCTTCCAGTGCAATGCTGTCGATCTGCAGAGCAGCGTTGCCACTGTTGGATACGGTCACTTCCGCACTGGCGGATTCACCGAGGAGTATCCGGCCAAGGTCGATGGACTCCGGATTGACGCCGATTTCGGGAACCGGTGCCAGGACTCCACGGCCGGTCAGCCCAACGTCCACAGACGGTGTTTCGGCGTCGGTAGACTGGATGATCAGAGTAGCGTTGCGGGTTCCTTCCGTGGACGGTGCGAACGTTACGTCGACATCACAGGAGGCACTGGGTGCAATGGTGGTACAGCTATTGGTTTGTGTGAACACTGTGGAATCTGTGCCACCAATGGAGATGCCATTGATGCCCAGATCCGAATTGCCGGTGTTGGAGATGGTAACGGTTTGCGTAGCGGTCAGGCCGGCCTGAACGTTGCCAAAGGCCAGCTCCTCAACGCCGACATTAATGCGGGGCGCCTCAACCGTATCGCCTTCGACGAGAACGGTCTGGAGCAGGTTGTCCTGGTCTGGCAGCTGCACGCAGTCTGTGGTGATCTCGCCGATGGGCGCCGGGGCTATGTCACCATTGGCGGTGCGAGCAATCAGATCCAGGGACAGGGCGCCGACGCGAATCTCAGCCTCACCGATATCCTCATCGGTGAACAGTACCTCGGGAGCCGTGCCTGCAGCGGGAACGTTAAACTCTCCGGTCTCGGACGGAATGTTGGTTGGCGGAATGTCCAGCTTTACGATCTGGTCAAACGTGCGGTTGACCGTCACGATTTCGTTGATGCTGGTGGCAACCCCCTCGAGGGTCTCGGAATTGACCAGCTTCAGGCCAGTGCGCGCGTCGTCATTAACGACGGTAATGGCGTCAACCTGAAACTGCGGTGTGGGTTGTCCAACGGTAGCGACCGGCGGTATGTCGGCGCTGATCTGGGCGCGAATGGGTTGGGTGCCGATCAGTGGGAACGGGCATTCAAAGGCCAGTTCCAGGGAAACCTGCTCGGCAGACGCATTACCTGCGCCCCCCGCCATCAAAGCCGCCGCGGCAATCGCGGGGCCGAGCTTGCGGACACTCGTATTGAGGTTCCTGAGTTTCATGAGTTCGTCCTCTGTACGTCGTTATTTGTTGTAGTGGGTTGCAGACAACACCGATAAGGACTGCTCAATCGGACTTGCAAAGATCCCTTTGCCATACGTGTTCACGTATGAGTGCAGCGTTATTAGACGGGGAGAGGGTGCCGCGGGTCATTGCTTGTCGCGGCACCGTTTTTGTTCAAAGCGGAGAGAGGCGAAGGGATTGTCTAAACCGTGAACGGTGTCAAAACGAAAAGTGAGCTGTGTTCACTTTTTTGAGCGGGCTTGCCGCCGAACGTCGCCGGGGGTTGTGCCCGTCCAGGATCGATAGGCTTTGGTAAAACCGGCCTGGTCACTGAACCCCAGTTTTTCGGAGATGGACTCCAACGGTACGTTGGTGTCTTTCAGATAAAGGGTGGCGAAGCTTTCGCGAATTTCGTTCCGTAATTCCCTGAATGATGTGCCGGCGCTGGCAAGATGCTGGCGCAGGGTGCGCGGGCTGATATCCAGGCGCCGCGCAATGTTTTCGGTGGTGCAGGGGCGGCCGGGCTGGCTCATGATCAGTTCGCGAACCTGCATCGCGGTCTCGTCGGCTTCCAGATTGCCGGGTTTTCGATGGCATCGGGTACGGGCTACCAGAAACTCCAGGTTAGCCTCACTTTTGGGGGCTGGTGAGCCTTTCAACGGCATGGTTACCTGAGCAACCGGTGCCTCGAACTCGAACTCGCACCCGGGGGCCAGGAGTTGCCAGTCATCCAGCGAGGCAGACGACGGAAAATCAAACTGGAAGTTGAAGTTGCTGCAAACCTGGCAGGAGATACGGTGAATGCTGCCCATATAGATTTTGGTCAGGCAGGGTCTCAAGTCCTCCACGCCCCAGGTATCGATCAGCCGGATGCGGAATGTGGAGCCGGTCGATTCCAGTTCCATGTCCATCAATGGCAGGCCTACGCGCAGGTATTGGACGATCATGCTCACCAGGCGTCGCGGATTTTCCTGACCCAACATGGCGAACCCGAGAAGGCCGTGACTGGGCAGGTCTAGTTGTTGGCCAAATTCGAACGCCGCGCGTTCGTCGGTCATCAGCCAATCCGCCTGTCGCAGCAAATCCATGACCTGATGCATGGACAAGCTGGCGTCCGGGTTATTCAGCATTTCGTCGGTGATGCCGGTATTGGCAAGAATGGTATGCCGCTTTACACCGCGATGTTCCATAAAACGGACAAAACGGCGGGCATAGCGAGCCGAGACGATCGGCACTTCCAGTGCAAGTTCAGATGACGTTTCCATGTTCCGGTCTCTGAGCCGGGGGCTTCCTGGCACTTAGCCTTGAATTGTTCTGTTGGTATCATTCAAGAGGTACTATCCGGCTCCTCTCTACTCTGCGGCAGTATAGGCAGCGGGAAAGGGGGGCTTTTACGTAGCCGGTCACAAACCTGCCACATGGCCGGATATGACAATGAAACTTTTGTCAGGTTGAAAGTGCATGATTGAAAAGCCGGAGCCTAAGGAATGTCTTCAATCGCACTGCCCGGTTTGCCAAACCGGGCAGTTGGCGCCTTTTCGGACGATTGGAGATCAGCGCTATCTTCGTTGCGGTTTGTGTCAGGCAACGGTCATGGCCCCGGAGTGTCGTTTGGCGGAGGACCGGGAGCGGGCCGTTTACGAGTTGCACGAGAATAGCGAGTCTGACCCGGGTTACCGGCGGTTTCTCACCAAACTCGCGGAGCCCTTGCTGGCACGTATGGAACCTGGCGCCTGCGGCCTGGATTTTGGCTGCGGGCCCGGTCCGGCATTAGCGAAGATGCTGGAAGAGGCCGGGTTGGCGGTGGCTCTTTACGATCCGTTCTTCTATCCCGACGACCGGCTGTTGACGCAGCGGTATGACTTTGTCACCTGCACGGAAGTCGTCGAACACCTTTACCAGCCGGCCGAGGTGTTCCAAATGCTGGATCGCCTGTTACGGCCTGGCGGCTTGCTTGGCATCATGACCTGTTTTCAGACCGACGACGATCGGTTTGACAACTGGCACTACCGGCGTGACCCGACGCATGTGGTGTTCTACCGGGAGTACACCTTTGACTGGCTGGCGCAGAACTACGGCTGGGATCTTGAGATACCGGCGAAAGATGTTGTATTACTGAGGAAACCGGTTTGACCGGTTGTTAATCCGTTTCTGATGGACAGGCGGGGATCGCCGGGCATCCCTCCGGATTTCCCCCTTTGGACAGGATGTCATCGCCGGCTGACTCAAACCGGTCCGGTGCAAGCGTGGCCGCACAAGCCGAGGCCTTTCGAGCCTGAGCCGGGCACCCTGCATCGTTCAGTGCGATAGCGAGGTTGTTCCAGCCTTCAGCGAACTCCGGGAATTTGTTGATGACTTTCAGGAAACCGTCAGCGGCCTTCTGATGACGCCCTAGCTGGTACTGGAGATTGGCTTTTGCCATGAGTGGTGTTGGCTGCTCTTGCCACTTTGTTATTGCCGTTTCGTAGGCCCGCTGAGCTGCGAGAGTATGGCCTGTTGTTTCAAGATCGTGGGCCGCCCGGAGGTATGGAAGCATTTCACCGGTGGAGGGTATCCGATCCGGTGGCAGAATGACGGTAGCCCAGTGGTCTGCCTTGGCCCACGTGTTGTAAAACACTTTATACGGCATTTCATAATGGCGCCGGGTGTCCGTGTTCAGAATCAAGACTTGCTTCTCGGTGTCGTAACCGACTACCACGGCGAAATGCCACTGAGGCCACCAGCCCAGGCGCAGGTTCTGCATGATCAGAACGGGATTGCCAGCTTCAACCTCGGCGAGAACTGCCTCGGGCTCTGGTGGTAAACGGTATACCAGCATATCGTGGGACCGCGCACCCGCAACCATTTCCACTTGCAGGGAGCCTTCCTTGCCCGGCAGGTAGACCAGTTCTTTCAGTATATCCGGATTGGTCTCCAGCCCCTGTGCGTTCAGCATCATGGCCAGCGATGCCGGACCGCACTGGTATTTTTCTTGCGGATAGAAGGGAACACTCTCAAGCAGTGTGGCAGAGCTTGATGATTCAGCGCTACGGGGCGTGGTATCTGGCCAGTCCGGGGTGGATGCGCACCCCGCAAGCAGAATGACGGCCGCCAGAATGACGGCCGTGGTGTGTTCAGGAAACCTGCTCGCTTTCAGCATTACAAATCAGCGAATGCATTTCACGAAGGGGAACAGATCCGTCGCGCAGAGCATATCGGTTATGATGAATACCACCAGGAACAGAACAATGATGCCGACAACCCCCTCGCCGGTTGGTGCTTCGGCCAGTTGTTGCTCGAACTCGGCCAGTTCGGCCGGCGTCAGATTCTGGATGCGCTCCGCAACCTGGGCTTCTGTCACGCCCAGTTGCTGAAGTTTTGCCTTCACGTCCTGATCTTCAAGCATTTCCAGCAACTGTTGCCGGTCCAGATCCACCTGTTGCTGCTGGATCAACTCACCGGTACCCACCATGCCTGCGTTGGCGGACATGGAGAAGGTGGTCGCAAACGCGAGGAGTATGGCCATCGTCAGTGAGAACTTTCTTAAGTGCTTTCTGATACCGTTCATGTGAGGCTCCTTTCTCTGTTGTATTCCAGTACAGTAGATAGCGATCTGTACTCATTCAACATACAAAACGTTCACACAGCCGCCCAGGTTCCATGACTATTTGGTCATGGCGCGGGCGTTCAGGTACTCAGCGAAAAGCTTCAGCAAGTGATTGGCATCAGGGGCAGGACGCACACCCTGCAGCAGGCTCTGGGCGTCCAGGCCTTCGGCGACGATGTCCGGAAATTGGACTTCGAGGTAGGCTTTCATGATGGCTTCGGTGAATTCCGGATGAAACTGCACGCCCCAGGCATGTTCGCCAACCCGGAACGCCTGGTGCGGCTCGAAGGCCGAATTGGCCAGCAGTACAGCGCCCGGAGGGAGCTCAAGTGCTGATTGCTTGTGGGTCAGGTGGGCGGGGAATTCTGCCGGCAACTGACTGAACAGGGGGTCTGAACTGGCGCTGTCGAGCAATCGCACGGTGTGCGTGCCGGTCTCGCGGCCTTTCGGATGGTAGTCTGCCTTGCCACCCATAGCGTGGGCCAGCAACTGGTGGCCATAGCAGACTCCGAGAAGTGGAACCTTGGCCTCGACCGCCTGTTTTATCCAGCGGGCGGTTTCTTCGCTCCAGGGCGCTTTGTCGCTGACCATTGCCGGCGAGCCGGTAATGACGATGCCCGCCCAGTCGCTGGGAGCAGACGCAGGTGGCGTTTGCACGGCATCCAGCACGGTAACGTCAAGATCACCGTTGAGGTTGCGGAGGAACCAGGCGTCGAAATCACCAAACTGATCCCGTATCTGCGGGTAGGTTGAGCCTGTTTTCAGGATAATAACCTTTGGCTTTTCCACGCCTGCTGCCTCCGCCCTGTCGCGCCGCTGTGACTACTCTTTGCCGGCAGAGGTTATTCCTGCGGCAGTTCTGCGTTGTGGAATACGTTCTGTACGTCGTCCAGATCGTTCAGCATGTCGAGGAATTTCTCGAGCATCGGGATGTCGTCGCCTTCTACCACGGTGGTGGTTTTTGGCAGGAACTGGATCTCGTCCACATCGAACTCAATGCCTTCAAACGCGGCTTCCAGAGCCTGTTTGGCTTTGGCGTATTCGGTGTTCGGGGTGAATACCGTGATTTTGCCGTCTTCGCTTTCGATGTCGGTAACGTCCACGTCGGCTTCCATCAGGGCTTCCAGTACGGCTTCTTCATCCTGGCCGGCAAATGCAAAGATGGCGCAGTGATCAAACATGTGGGCCACGGCGCCCGGGGTGCCGATCTTGCACTTGGTTTTGGTGAAGGCCAGGCGAACATCGCCAAAGGTGCGGTTCGGGTTGTCGGTCAGGCAGTCCACGATGACCATGCAGTTGCCCGGGCCGTAGCCTTCGTAGCGGGCCGGCGCATAGTCTTCGCCTGCACCACCCTTGGCTTTGTCGATGGCTTTTTCAATAACGTGGGTGGGCACCTGGTCTTTCTTGGCCCGCTCGATCAGCCCGCGCAGGGAAAGGTTGGCTTGCGGGTCGATGCCACCAGCCTTGGCGGCCATGTAGATCTCGCGGCCGTACTTGCTGTAAACCTTGGTTTTCGCGGCGGCCGTTTTGGCCATGGATTCTTTGCGGTTTTGGTAGGCTCTGCCCATATTCGCTGCCTCTAGGGTTCAGTGAAAAGGCGGATTTTACTGAACCTGAGCGGATTGCAACAGGCCTGATTTCGCAGCTTTTTGGCAGGAGGTGGTTCCGCGTCCCTGCGGAACCGGGTTGTTACACGTATTCCACCGGCTGGCGATAGTTGTCCTGGGATACCAGATCAATGCCACAATCCATATCGCTGACCCAGTTAAGGAAGCGATCAATCATCACCGGGCCTTCAAAGCGCTTGCCATGCTGGGGCACGATCATCGACACGTCCATGTCTCGAACCATGTTGGCCCAAAGACGACAGACTTTCTTGGAAGCAATGTAACGGCGGTGGAAGCCGATCATGTTCGGGATGTGTTTGTCGAAATCTTTCACCGGCTGGTGGTCGTCTTCTCCGCCCATGGACGCGCCGAGGTCACCTGAGAACAGGATTTTTGAGACCGGATCGTAGAATTGAAGGTTACCGACCGAGTGCATGAAATGCGCCGGCAGGCACTGCAGATAAGTCTCCCCGAACCTCACATTGGCGCCGCCGTCAGGAATACTGACGATGCGGTCGTAGACGCTGCCGCTGAGCTGGTTGGTGACGTAGCTGGACACCAGGTGCGGCAAGAAGCGCGCCCACAGCTTTGAGGTAACGATTTTTGCCCGGGTGTGAACAATCCAGCGGTCGATGGCGCCGATGATGTCCGGGTCCTGGTGGGACGCGAAGACATAGTCCATATCGCGGATGTTCATGTACTTGGACGCGGCGACGGAGAGTGGGGTGTAGGTCAGATCTCCGCCGGGGTCGATCAGGGCTTCGTGTTTGCCATCAACAATCAGGAACTGGTTGGACTGAACGCCTTCGCCAGTGACCAGGGAATCGAACATCAGGCACTTGTGGTGTCCGTTGTCGAAGAGAACAATCGGTGCTGCCGCCATTTCTGTCTCCCGCAAAGCAGTAGGGTCTTCGGCTTCAGGCACACTTATAGCCCGATGGCCGGATATTGCAAACTGCGCGGGAGAGTACAGAATTGACAAATATAAATTGTTGCCTCAGGTCAATTATCTGATATTCATCAAGTTACCGATTGTTGCCTGCGCTCCCACAGGCTTACGCCATTGACGGCAGGCGTTTGATACCACGGCGTAATCCCTTTTCCAGCGCGACCTGAACCGCTTTGCCGGTAAACGGAACAATATCCTCAAAACGGATGGAGTACTGAATACGGGTTCTTCCTTCGCCTGCATCGGAGAACAGAATACGTCCCAGGTGATTACGCAAAGGGCTGATGCTGCTGATGGTGTATTCAATCAGAGAGTCGGGTTCAAAACCGAGTACGGTTTCCTCAAGAGACAGCGGGCCAATGCCGATCTTGCGAACCGAGCCAATGCCGTTGGGGTCTGCCTGGTCGCTGTCCTTGATGCGCTTGACCGGTGCCCCGACCAGTTTGCCGAAGCGGTGGTGGTCGGCAAAAACGGCAAAAGCCTTGCGCCTGGGGACATCGAAAGTTTCATCAATTTCAATGGTGTACTGTGCCATGGTGCTGCTCTTGTTGTTAGACGGTGTTCAAGGTTAACCGTTCACCGGGTTCAACAAAAGTCGCAGGCGCGGGTTTTCATCACTGAGAACTGGTTAAAACAGGCCATCGGTTTGTTGGTTGGTATTCCGGAGGCTGGTGGTTATAATCGGGGCTGCTCAGGATGAGTCAGTTCAACATAATCTTCAGGGATCGAAGTCATGCCCCAGGCAAGCGGATTGCAGTTCACCGCCCGTGTAGGCGAATTCCCCTCGGATCACTTTGTCGTTGTCGGCTTCGCGCTGACCGAACGGCTGTCTGATCTGTTCCATGGCCGGTTGCAACTGGCCAGCACCGACCCGGATGTGGCCGCCGCCGATGTACTGGAACAACCGGTAGACTTGGTGGTGTGGCAGGACGGCCAGCCCCTGCGCCGGTTTACCGGCGTGGTGAACGAATTTATGCGGGGCGACACCGGCCACCGCCGTACCCGCTACGAAGTGGTCATACAGCCGCCGTTATGGCGCCTGGGCCTGATGCACAACAGCCGCATCTTCCAGACCCAGGCCACCGACGCCATCGTGCGTACCCTGCTCGAAGAGCGGGGC
>NZ_AXCC01000013.1:0-36060 GCF_000475315.1 Marinobacter sp. EN3 | reverse complement strand
TCCCGTCATGAGAAATCCGGGTTAGCCTCAGCTTCCGGCGTAAAGTTTCTTGATTGCAGCTCATCAACCCGCTCCCTCGCAGCGGATAGCTTTTGCTGCATATCAGCCTTACGCGCCTCAACTCTAGCAGCCTGATGCTCGACCAGCTGATCTACGATGAACCGATGCGACGCCTCAACAAGCTCTTCGTCCTTATCAGCAACCTCTGAGCCAATCCGAATCAACGACGTTTCTTCCGGATTACTTACCGCCACTTTAAACGGTAATTCTTCCTCATTCGTTTGCTGGTAGTTACTTTGCAGAACCGGATACCAGTTGTTATTAATGATCGATACGATCTCTGCAGGGGAGCTCAATGTTTCGCGATCCTCCTCGGCTAACTGGACGATACTGGTGTACTCCCGCACATCTGGCGCAATAACCAGCGCATAAACCAACCCCAGGGCAACAATCAGCCCGAAAACCCCATAAAACACTCGCCGGCGTTTAACAAAAACGGTAGCCAGATCAACCAAACTGGTTTCACCATCATAGTACGGCTGCTGAAGTTGCTGGTTGTTTTCGCTCATCGGTTTCCCTGTCATAACTTGTTTTCCACGCTACCGCCCCACCGACCCGCGCCCAGTGCCTTTTGGCAATAGCTTTAATTTTCACAATAGACTCAGCCTAACAGGCCGATTAAATGAATCGCCGCAATTCTACGCACCCAGCCTGCAGAGGCAAGCGCAGTTGCTCATTAAGGCTACTTATAGATGTGTATTTTAGTAACGATAGGCCAGGAACGGGATATTTTTGCGAACAGAGGCGGCTAACCAAACTGCCTCTTCTCCCAAATCAAATCCACAATCCCATTACTCGGCTCATACCCCTGCACCGTACTCAACAACAACTCCCGCACATCCTCATAAGCATCGGATTCTACGGCGTCTTCCAGGGCCAACAGAGTGGCGCGCAGTTCGGGCCAGGACACGAAATCTTCGTTCGCGCGGTGGATTTTGGGGTGGGGGGTGGCTTCCGGGTTATCCCCTATCAGCAGTTCCTCATACAGCTTTTCGCCAGGGCGAAGGCCACTGAAAGCAATGCCAATATCGCCGTTTGGGTTGGCCTCATCACGAACGGTAAGGCCGGAGAGCATGATCATCTGGCGGGCCAGTTCTACAATTCGTACTGGCTCGCCCATATCCAGTACAAACACATCACCACCCTGGCCCATAGAACCGGCCTGAATCACCAGCTGGGCCGCTTCGGGAATGGTCATGAAAAAGCGGGTAATGTCTTTGTGGGTCACCGTTACCGGACCGCCGCGGCGGATTTGTTCGCGGAACAGCGGAATCACCGAGCCAGACGAGCCCAGCACATTACCAAAGCGCACCATGGTAAAACGGGTACGGTTTACCCGGCTGACGGCGGCATCGTCACCCAGCAGCTTGGGCGCCTGCTCGGCGCTCAGAGCCTGCAACACCATCTCCGCCAGGCGCTTGGTGGCGCCCATTACGTTGGTGGGGCGTACGGCTTTGTCGGTGGAAATCAGCACGCAGTTGGGCACGTTGCAAATAATTGCCGCCTGGGCCACTTTCAGGGTGCCAAACACGTTATTCAGAATGCCCTCGGCCACATTGTGCTCTACCATGGGCACGTGCTTGTAGGCCGCGGCGTGGTAAACGGTATCCACACCCCACACGCTCATAATATCCCGCAGGCGCGAGCCGTTGCGGATAGAGCCCAGAATCGGCACCAGCTGCACATCCAGCTTCTGGGATTTCACCCAGCCTTCCAGCTCGGTATGAATCGCATACAGGCCGTACTCATTGTGCTCATAAAGCACCAGAACCTTTGGCCCGTTGTTCACAATCTGCCGGCACAGCTCGCTACCAATCGAGCCGCCCGCGCCGGTTACCATCACCACCTGGTTTTCAATGCAGCGGCCAAACAGGTCATCCACCGGCGGCACCGGGTCCCGCCCCAGCAGGTCGGCCACGTCTACTTCCTGCAGGTCATCGACCTTCACCTTGCCGCTGGCAATATCCATAATGCCGGGAATGGAGCGAACATGAACGGGGAAGCGGGTCAGGTTGTTCAGAATTTCCTGCCGCTTGGCCCGGGTGGCCGAAGGAATGGCCATGAACACTTCCTTCACGCCAGTTTTATTTAGCATTGTCGGCAGCTGGCGGGAAGAATAAACCGGCAACCCGGCAATGCTGCGACCCACCAGGCTCGGGTCGTCATCAATAAACGCCAGCGGCCGGTACAGCCGCCCCACCCACAAAGACGCCAGCAGCTGGTTACCCGCCGCACCCGCGCCGTATATGGCAATGGGCAGACCACCTTCAGCGTTCGTTTGCGCACCACCAACAATCCTGGCGCGACCCAACAACCAATCGCCCATAAAATACTGCCGGGCAGCCAGCCGCAAACCGCCAATCAACAACAGGCTCAGCCACCAGTACGAAATCATCGAAGAACGGGGAAACAGAAGGTTCCAGTCCGTAGCATGTACGGCAACCACAAATATGCTCAGGGCGAGAAAGCCCAGCGTCACCGCCTTGAAGATCATAAACAGCGCCTGCCCACCAAAATGCCGCATTACCGCCCGGTACATTCCGGTTACCACATAAATAGGCAACGCCAGCATAGGCGCCAGCACAAATAGCCACGGCTGATTACCCTGTGGCCACACCCAACCCTCACCACCCAGCCGCAGATACAGCGCCAGATAAAGGGCCAGCCAGATCAACAACACATCAGCAACAATCTGAAGCGAACGCTTCTGGGCGTGGCTAAGGCGAATCAAACGTTCCTTGAACATGCATGCATCCTGGTTATTGCTGGAAAATTGTTCCTTCGGGATTGTGACAGTTTTTGGCGTTAGCGGGGAGTGGGGAGGCTGTTAAGCTTTGTCAAACTTTGGGAGAAGGTCAGGGAGTCTGACCCGTAGGGTCAGACCCCTTCGGTGCCCAGCAAAGTCTCAGCCTCCACCAAAATCCGCTCCAAGTGCCCCGCCCCCACAAAACTCTCTCCATAGATCTTACAAAGGTCTTCCGTCCCGCTGGGCCGCGCCGCAAACCAGCCATTGCGGGTTGTCACTTTCAGCCCGCCAATCGCCGCACCATTGCCCGGCGCAACCGTCATGGCCTCCACTATCGGGCCCCCGGCCAGTTCGGCAAAGGGCAAGTCCTCCGGCTTCAGGGTTTTCAGCTTTTGCTTCTGCTCCGCCGTGGCGGGGAAGTCTTTACGGCGGTATACCGGCGCGCCGTATTTCTCCGTCAGCTCTGCGTAGTATTCACTGGGCAGTTTCCCGGTCCTGGCGCGAATCTCCGCCGCCAGCAGGCACAAAATAATGCCGTCTTTGTCGGTGCTCCATGGCTTGCCATCAAAGGTCAAAAAACTCGCCCCGGCACTTTCTTCGCCCCCGAACACCAGATCGCCGGTGTGCAGGCCTTCCACGAACCATTTGAAGCCCACGGGCACCTCGTACAGCTCCCGGCCCTGCCCGGCTACCACACGGTCAATTATAGACGACGACACCAGGGTTTTACCCACTTTCAGCCCGGCGCCCCACTGCGGCCGGTGGCTGAGCAGGTAATCGATGCACACCGCCAGGTAATGGTTCGGGTTCATCAGGCCGGCGGCGTCGACAATGCCGTGGCGGTCGGCGTCCGGATCATTACCAAAGGCCAGGTCAAAGCGGTCTTTGATGGTCAGCAGGTTGGCCATGGCGGCAGTGCTGGAGCAATCCATACGGATCTTGCCGTCGTGGTCCGGGGGCATGAAGGCGAAATCCGGGTCCTGGTTGCGATTCACCACTTCCAGATCCAGGCCATAGTGCGCCGCCACCGCATCCCAAACCGCCAGGGCCGCGCCGCCCAAGGGGTCTACGCCCAGTTTCAGGCCGCTGCTGGCAATGGCGTCCATATCCACCACCTGCCCCAGACGCTGCACGTATTCTTGCACAAAGTCCCAGGGCTCCGCCGCCACCACCGCCTGCCGGCGGGGAGAGGTTTTCACGCCCGCCAGTCCGGCTTCCAGCAGCTCATTGGCCCGCTGCTCAATCCAGCCCGTGGCATCCGTACCCGCCGGGCCGCCGTCCGGGCCGTTGTACTTAATCCCGCCATCTTCCGGGGGATTGTGAGACGGCGTAATAATCAAGCCATCCGCCAGCGCCGCCGGCTTACCGGCGTTGTGCACCAGAATCGCGTGGGAAACCAGCGGCGTAGGTGTAAAGCCCCCGGTAGCATCCACCCGGGTAACCACACTGTTACCCGCCAACACCTCCAACACCGAATCCATCGCCGGGCCAGACAGGCCATGGGTGTCTTTGCCTACGTACATTGGCCCGGCAATGCCCTGCTTGTTCCGCCAGTCCACCACCGCCTGGGCAATCGCCAGGATGTGGTAGCGGTTGAAGCTGCGGTTTAACGACGTGCCCCGGTGGCCCGACGTGCCGAAAGTGACTCGCTCAGCTGGGTTCCAGGGATTGGGGGTGTGTTCTTTGTAGGCTGACAGTACTTTGTTCATTTCGGAATGAGGTTCCTTTTTTTGCCACGAAATCCTTCAATCAGCACCACCAACATCACGGCACATGCGGCAGATCAGCAAACCCCTCAGCCACTACCCGCTCTAATTCAGATGCAAGGCCAGCCTGCGACAGCACCGGAAACTCCCTCATCAATTTGCCACTAACCCGGCCATGCTGGCGTATCGCCCGGATTATCCGATCGATGTGATCATCAGGGCCTTCCACCCAATCCTTGATCGCCTCCCGGGTGCGATACCAAGCCCTCTGAACGGCGGCCTGATGGTGCATCTCGTGCTCCAGAGTATGGCGAATGATCGCGAACAGATATTCCGCCTGTTCCGTTAAGTCCGGATAGCGCCAGAATGGTGCTGCCTCGTCATAGGCATCAAAAACAAAGTCCGATTCAATGCCATCTGCATAAGCCATGCGTTGGCGACTGAAACTCACCGAATCACGGAAAGCAGCCATCAACGGCCCAGAGTAGCGCTCAAGAATTCGGTCATACTCGGCGCGCCTTACCGCTGACGACGTTATCGCCGCTGAGACAGGCAAAATGAAGGGTTCAGGCACCACGCCGTCGCGGCGGAGAGTATCATTCACCAAAAAACGGGAGATTCGCCCATTGCCATCCGCCAGCGGATGAATAAAAACAAACCCGAAACTTGCCACGGCAGCTCGCACCACGGCATCCTCCGCATCAGTTCGTGCCAGAAAACGCTGCAACCCCTCCAGCATGCCAGGCAACCACTCCCAGTGGGGGCAAACGTAATGCACGATCGCGCCGTAATCGATCGAATTACTCCCCACAAAAACCGGAGACTGCCGCAGGCCCGTCCGGATCGTAGTGGTGCCCAGGATAGCCAATTGAAATTCACTCAGGGCGCGCTCGTCAAGGGGAGACTCCAGCCGGCCGCAGTACTGCTCCATTGCGGAAGCGAACCGGCGTATGCGGTCCTGATGCTGCCCTTCGTGCTCGATCACAAAACTGGCACGACTCTCTTTAATGGTCAGCCACACCGCGCTGCGGCGAATAATATCGGGCCCGAACTCAACTTCCATCGCCGCGAGCCTGTCCGCGATTGCGTATTGGCTGGCTTCCAGTAATGATGTTGTGCGACGAACAAGAGGGCAGAAGTCGGGCGTCCCCGGCAGATTATCATTAATCCGCCAACGGCGGTTGCGACGCACCCCGGTGGCCGCCGTAACGTAAAGCCCGGGGTCCAGAACGTCACGATAGTTTCCGCCAACACCCTCAACTGCCAGGGTATTACCGGTCAGCCACTCGTAGAGAAACCCGGCACGCCGGGCATACTGGCCAGTAGGTTCAGAGCCAATCCATTCAGCAAGGGCCTCTGCCGGTACTACCGCAAACAGCCTCGCCAGTAACTCCAGTGCCACCCCTTCATGTTTCAACGCGAACGTGAGGTGGGCTCCCAGCGACGCTTGCGGGCGCATCGCCTCTGTATAATATTCCACGCGGCGGCCGGCCTGTTGGTGGGTCTGGCGCCTGCGCCCGATACGGCTCTCCACAGGCAACGGCTGGACTGCCCGCACCTTGTAGCGTGCCGCTAGCCAGGCATAGCCGATTTCATCGCCGCTCATCGTGCTCAAAATGATTATCCCGCCGCAAAAACGATTAAAAATTCCAGTTATTGGATAAAAACGATTCTAGCAGCGATTGAAAACATAGTCCTTAACCCCCAGCCTCGCCCATCACCGAAGCCAAAACCTCACAAGTCTTCCCAATCTCCCCCTCCGTCAACGTAGGGTGCACCAGGAACATCAAACTCGTCTCCCCCAGCTCTCGCGCCACGGGCAGTCCGGGCTCCGGGCGCCAGCCGGTGCCATCAAACGCCTTCTCCAGGTAAACCTCCGAGCAGGAGCCGGAAAAACACGGCACGCCGGCATCCACAATAGCATTCAGGATTCGGTCCCTGTTCCAGCCCGGCTTCAGCTGCTCGGGCTCCACAAACACATAACACTTATAAGCCCCATGCTCCACATCCGCCGGCACCTCGGGCACCCGCAGGCCTGGCAGTTCGCGGGCGCAGTCCCAGATGGCCTTGGCGTTGCTCTGCCGGCTGGTGGTCCAGTCCGGCATGCGCTGCAGCTGGATGCGGCCAATGGCGGCCTGCATTTCCATCATCCGCCAGTTGGTGCCAAAGCTCTCGTGCAGCCAGCGGAACCCGGGCTCGTGGTCGCGCTCGTACACGGCTTCCCAGCTTTTGCCGTGGTCCTTGTAAGACCACATCTTCGACCACAGGGCCTTATCGTTGGTGGTCACCATGCCACCCTCGCCGCCGGTGGTCATGATCTTGTCCTGGCAGAATGACCAACAGCCCACATGGCCAATAGAGCCAACCGATCGCCCCTTATAACGGGCACCATGGGCCTGGGCGCAATCCTCAATAACGTATAGCCCAAACTCCTCCGCCAGCGCCATAAAGCCGTCCATGTCGCAAGGCCAGCCGGCCAAGTGCACGCACACAATGGCGCGGGTACGGGGGGTAATCACCTGGCGCACGGTGTCCGGCGTAATGTTCTGGGAATCCGGGCACACATCCGCAAACACCGGCACCGCACCGGCGGTCACAATACTGGAGGCAGACGCCAGGAAGGTGCGCGGCGTAACCACCACCTCATCGCCCTCACCAATACCCAGCGCTTTCAACGCCAAATCCAGCGCCACGGTACCGTTGGCCAGGGCGATGGCGTATTCAGAATCCGCAAACTCCGCAAACTCCCGCTCAAACTCGCGACACTCCTGGCCTGTCCAATAATTCACTTTATTGGAGAGAAGCACATCGCGCACTGCATTGGCCTCTTCTTCTGAAAACGAAGGCCAGGGTGAAAAAGGTCCGTTCAGCATGGTTACTCTGTTTGTTGTTTCGAGAAATAGAATGTGATTGAAAGCGGGGATAGCGGTGGTGCTAACCTGCGAGATTGTCGCACTAAAAGATTTGAGATCGTCGCCGCAGAAGCCAAATACCTTATCAGCGGAAAATTCTAGCCATCGGGTATAACAGCATTAACTAATAATTCGATAATTGCTGAGGACGAAAATAACCCAAAATTGAAGCCGGCGTTCGCACGGCAATCTGCACATGGGTCCGCTCTTTCAAGGCGGAGCCCTCGAATAGAGAGTCCCCCTCTTCAAAAACACCGTAAACCGTATTGAACGCAGAGAGGTCTTGCTCATCCCGAAGCTGGTGCAAGTAATTGATTACCGCGCAGTCCAAGCGCCGAACCATCAAGGTGTTGTGGTGAGAAGTAGAGTTCTTTGGCAGCGACTCCCCGGCACAATCAAACGTGCTCTTCAAGAGGGAGAAGGCTCGCTTTAGCTCGTCATTAACGCCAAAATCCGTCAAATTCAGGCAGTAACCGGGATCAATGAAAGCCCCGACCACATAAGGATCTTTAATTTTTTTGCTAGAGCGCGCCCAGTCGATAGCTCGCTCATAACTATCTACCCAGAAATAAATGCCAGACCCAAGCCAGTCATAATCATTCTCGCTAGAGTTAAGATGAGTCTCTCCAGCAAAAACCCTCTCAGCGACATCCCTTTCACACCCATGAAATCCGATCAAGGGCGAGAGCTTATAACTTCCTGTCAAGCAGCATATTCCTTCGCCAGTTTACCCTTTTTGTTCAACAAGCCAGCTTTCTTCAAGAAAGCCCTGGCCCTTTGCTTGTCTGATTTCAGCTCTTCTGCGTACTGAATCATTTCATCCGTCAGAACAACGGCCTTGCGCCGGTTTTGTTCATCTGGCTTTGCCACCGTTTGCATACAGCAACCTCCAAAAGATTCGCCTTCGCAATAGTATATACTATTTCGCCAGAGATCTGAGCACAGGCATTGCCCAAGCTTCTGCCAGCGATTACCGGGTTAACCTGACAAACTAAGCCACACTCTCACGCTTTGGGTGAGTCTGATCCCCCAGCCCAGCCAACAGCCCCTGCACACTGATGTCTTCATCCAGAGCATCCCAGTGAATACCATGGACACTCAGCTCAAAGTCTTCGCGGCTGGCACTATCAGCGTTCAACAAACGGGGAAACCACGCCAGAGGCGCACCAACAGTTCGGCCATCAGACAACAACACCCAAAGGTTATCCTCATCAAACCAGACGTTCTCAGGCGAAATAGTCATGCCACGCATCCTCCAAAAGCTTCTGATTTGCCTCTACCACCTCTAACAGTACCCGAATAGTGCGGGCATCAAAACCGTCATTCCTTGCAAGAGATAGATCCGGAGCAAGCCAGAACTTGGCCTCTTTTCCTCCGGAACGCACATGAATATGGGCCGGCTCCAAAGGATCGCCTTCGTTAGAGTAGAAAAAGAACTTGAATCCTCGATACCTGAAAACTACTGGCACTTACATCTCCCTCCCTGGAGTTTGTTGAATTTACTTTCCTGGCCACGGATACTCATCACTGTATCCCTAGACGGCAGCCCCCGGTTTACCGCCTTTCAACACAACCTACCACTACTTCCTAGACTCAAAACCCCCAAACCAACGGTATCAACCCAATCGCCACAGCCCCCACCAACACCGACAACGGCGTACCAATCCGAACATAATCCGTAAACCGATAACGCCCCGGGCCATACACCATCAGATTAGTCTGATACCCCAACGGCGTGATAAACGAAGCCGAGGCCGCAAACATCACCGCCACTGCAAAGGGCAAAAAATTCACTCCCAACTGCTCAGACACCGCCAGTGCAATCGGAAACATCAATACCGCAGCAGCATTATTGGTGATGACTTCCGTAAATACTGCCGTCAACACGTATACCAAAGCCAGCGCCAACCAAGGCGTTAACGGCCCAAACCCCAGCAAGCCGCCAGCAACCCACTGCGCAGCCCCGGTTTCCGTCATCGCATTGCCGAGTGCAAAAGAAGACGCAATCACCACCAACACCGGTAAATCCACGCTGCGGCGGGCGCGGCTGGCGGTCAGGCAACCACTGACAATCATCGCGCCTGAAGCCAAGAAGGCAGCCTCCAGAATCGACAACAGCCCAGACGCGCTGAGCAGCACCATCACGGCCAGAATACCCAGCGCTCGCGGGGCCCTGCCGAAATCAGGCGGGGTCGAGTCGTTAAGCGCGCTCACCAGCAAAAAATCTCGACGGAAACGATACTGTTCTACAAACTGATGGCTGGCCTCCAGCAGCAACGTGTCCCCCATGCGGAACGTGATATCACCCAGCTTACCAGGCACTCGCTTGCCCTCACGGGATACAGACAGAATCACCGCATTAAAACGTGTCCGAAACCGGCTATCCCGAATGGTTTTATTCAATGCCGGGAATTCAGGCCCCAGCACCACCTCAACCAGGCAGCGCTGATGGTTTTCCATCTCCAGCTTATGGACACTGCCATTGGCAGGCTTCAAGCCCTGAATCCGGCGCAACTCACTGGCGCATTCCGGTGCACCAACGAAGTAGAGCTTATCCCCCGGCTGCAAGGTACGGTCCGGCTCCACGGCGGTAATCAGCCGACCACCGCGGTCGATTTCTGTCAGGTAGCCGTATGTCAGGGCTCGCAGACCGGCCTGAGCAATGGTTTTGCCAACCAACGGGCCGGGGCTCTCCACCTCAACCTCCACTCCATACTCACGCACCTGGTCGAGCTCTTCACTCAAACCGCCCCGGTCAGGCAGCAGCCTGTGCCCTACCAGAATCAAAAATGTCCCGCCAATCAGCAGCAGAGGAACACCCACCCAGGCTAACTCGAACAGGCCCAGATTAATCCCCAACCGGCTCTGAAGCATGCCATCAACCACCAGGTTGGTGCTGGTCCCAATCAATGTGCAGGTACCGCCCAGAATGGCGGCGTAGCTTAGCGGCAACAATAACTTGGAAGCCGGAATGCCCAGGCGCTGTGCCCAGTCCTGAATGGCGGGAATAAACATGGCCACTACGGCCGTATTGTTCATAAAGCCACTCAGCACGCCCGTGGGTGCAATCATTCGCAACTGCGCGGCCCGCTGTGTTTTTGGGTGGCCCAGCAACAACCGGGCAATCCACTGCACCGCCCCGGTCTCCTTCAACCCAGCCGCCACCACATACAAGGTAGCAATGGTAATCACCCCTGGGTTTGCAAAGCCAGCCAAGGCATCCACCGGCCCCAACACCCCGAAAACCAATAACAGAGCCAGTGCAGACATCAGCACCAAATCTGCAGAAATACGCGTCAGCGCGAGGGTACCCAATACCCCCGCCAGCATCATCAGCGTAAAAATACCCTGCCATTCCATGCGTTCAGCTACTCCAATTTGGGGTCAGACCCCAAGACATTTCGAGGTGCCAAATGTACTGAGGTCTGACCCCATTATCTGCTTGCGATTAATTTGCGCTCTAACAGATAGTCGATGAGGGAGTTCACGCACTCGTCAACCGTGTTTCGGGAAGTATTCAGGCGGATTTCCGGGTGCGAGGGTATTTCGTAGGGCGAGTCGATGCCGGTAAAGTGCTTGATTTCGCCGGCGCGAGCTTTTTTGTAGAGGCCCTTGGGGTCGCGCTCTTCACAGGTATCCATTGGCGTATCCATAAACACTTCAATGAACTCGCCGGCCGGGAACAGCTTGCGCACCATGCGGCGTTCGCTGGTGAAGGGGGAAATGAAGGCGCTCATGACAATCAAGCCCGCGTCGGCGAAGAGTTTGCACACTTCACCTACCCGGCGGATGTTTTCTACCCGGTCGTCGTCGGAAAAGCCCAAATCGCTGCACAGGCCGTGGCGAACGTTGTCACCGTCCAGCAGGAAGGTGTGGTAGCCGCGTTCGTGCAGAGCGACGTCCAGGGCGTTGGCGATGGTGGATTTTCCGCTGCCGCTCAGGCCGGTGAACCAGAGCAGGCAGGGCTTCTGGTTTTTGTTGGCGGAGCGCTCAGCGCGGGTAACTTTATGATCGTGCCAGACTATGTTGCTCATACCGCTTTACAGCCCCATTCCGGATAATTCTCGCGGATAAACCGGTTCAGGTTCCGCTCGGCTTCAGTGTATTCACGTTGGGGTACCTCACCAGCCCCATCCAATGCCTGCGCCACCATTCCTGCAGCCACCGTCACGTTCGTCAGGCGGTCAATCAGGATGAAGGCGCCGGTGCCCGGGTGCGCCTGGTAATCTTCAACCACCACAGGCTCAGATAGTTCCACATCGCACAGGCCAATGGCATTCAATTCCAGGCCACCGGCTACACTGGTATTACGCGCCAAGGTGTTCACATCCACCTCTTCCAACACCTTGTTCACGAAGCAGCCAGTTACTTTGGTGCCGATCTTGATGCCGTATTCACGGCCAGGTACCAACGCCTTCTCATTCATCCAAACCACGTGGGCAGCAAACCGCTGGCCCATTGCCGGTTTCTGGTTGGCGTGTACCAGCAGGTCGCCCCGGGAAATGTCGATTTCGTCTTCCAAGGTGATGGTTACCGCATCCCCCGGCCAGGCCCGGGGAATTTCGCCTTCATAAGTGTGGATACCCTTCACACGGGACGCCTTGCCAGACGGTAGCACCGCCAACTCATCGCCCTTGTGCACCACACCACTGGCTACGGTGCCGCAATACCCGCGGAAATCCAGGTTCGGGCGGTTTACAAACTGAACCGGAAAACGGAAATCTTCCACGTTTTGGTCTTTACGCAGCTCAACCTGTTCCAGAATGGTCATCAGCGTTTCGCCGGTGTACCAAGGCGTCTGTTCGCTGCGGTTCACCACGTTGTCGCCGTTCAGGGCCGAAATAGGCACATAATAGACATCCTGAAGCCCCAGCTGGTCCGCCAGCTTCTGGTATTCAGTGCGAATTTCGTTGAACCGCTCTTCACTGAATTCCACCAGGTCCATCTTGTTGATGGCCACTACAATGTGCTTCAAGCCCAGCAAGCTGACAATAAAGCTGTGCCGGCGTGACTGGGTGAGCACGCCTTTACGGGCGTCAATCATTACCACCGCCAGGTCACAGGTAGAGGCGCCCGTGGCCATGTTGCGTGTGTACTGCTCGTGGCCCGGGCAGTCGGCGATGATGAATTTGCGCTTGTCAGTGCTGAAGTAACGATAAGCCACGTCAATGGTAATACCCTGCTCCCGCTCGGAAGCCAGGCCGTCGACCAACAGGGCCAGGTCCAACGCTTCGCCGGCGTTGCCCTGGCGTTCGTTATCTTTGTGCAGCGCCGCCAGGTGGTCTTCAAAAATCAGTTTGGAATCAAACAACAGCCGGCCAATCAACGTCGATTTGCCATCGTCCACACTGCCACAGGTTAAAAACCGCAGCAGGTCTTTGTTCTCCTGCTGATCCAGGTACGCGAGGATGTCTTTTTCAATCAAAACCGATGCGTGCGACATTAGAAATACCCCTGCCGCTTCTTCTGCTCCATGGATGCTGCACCGTCGTGGTCAATCACCCGGCCCTGGCGTTCAGAGGTGGTGGTTAGCAGCATTTCCTGAATGATGTCCGGCAAGGTCGCCGCCTCAGACTCCACCGCGCCGGTCAACGGGTAACAGCCCAGGGTACGGAAGCGCACCATTTTCATTTCTGGCGTCTCGCCCGGCTCCAGCGGCATGCGGTCGTCGTCCACCATGATCAGTGTGCCGTCGCGCTCCACCACCGGGCGCTCGGCTGCGTAGTACAGGGGAACAATGTCGATATTCTCCAGATAGATGTACTGCCAGATATCCAGCTCAGTCCAGTTGGAGAGCGGGAACACGCGAATACTTTCGCCCTTGTTCACCTTGCCGTTATACAGGTTCCACAGCTCCGGGCGCTGGTTTTTCGGATCCCAGCGGTGGAACTTGTCGCGGAAGGAATACACCCGCTCCTTGGCACGGGACTTCTCCTCATCCCGGCGCGCGCCGCCAAAGGCCGCATCAAAACCGTACTTGTCCAGCGCCTGTTTCAGCGCCTGGGTTTTCATTACATCGGTGTGCTTGGCACTGCCATGAGTAAACGGCCCTATACCCTGCTCCACGCCTTCCTGGTTGGTATGAACAATCAGCTTCATACCCAGCTTTTCGGCCATTTTGTCCCGGAAGGTGATCATCTCTCTGAACTTCCAGGTGGTGTCTACATGCATCAGCGGAAACGGCGGCTTGCCGGGGGCAAAGGCCTTCATGGCCAGGTGCAGCATCACGGCAGAGTCTTTGCCGATGGAGTACAGCATTACCGGGTTATCAAACTCGGCGGCCACTTCACGAATGATGTGGATCGATTCCGCCTCAAGCTGTTTGAGGTGGGTTTTCTTTGGGGGAGTTAGGGTCATTGCTCTTCCATTCTATTGTCTAGCCACGGACGGCACGGACTAACACGGACGAAATACTAAAAGTTCTTTTGCTTTGTCCGTGCTCGTCCGTGCCGTCCGTGGCAAAAATCAGTTGTTCCAGAATTCCGCCATCGTGTCCAAAAACGACGCCAACTGCTCCGCCGGCAAATCATTAATCCCGGCTGCCGCCTTACGCCCGCCGCCAGTCGGAAACTGCCGCGCCACTTCATCGGCCCCGGTACGGTTATTCAGCGGTGCACGAATACTCACCAGATAACCGCCGTCAGCCTTTTCCGTCACAATCGCACAAGCCTTATCCGGGTTGCAGTTGGCCAGCTCATTACCCAGCACACCACTCACCCGCCGGGCCCAAGCCTCATCGGGCAACTTAACCACCAAGGAGGTAGCCGTTTCATTCAACACAGGGGCTTCTACGCCTTTGGCCATATCGTCAGCGTAACCATCCCGCAGCTTCTGCCAGGCAGCAGGCTCAGACGCAATCAAATCCAGCGGGTCTTCAAACTTCACAAACGCCCGGTACAAATCAGCCGGGTGAAAATGCAAATCCTCCACCGTTGCGCCGTAGCCGTTGTAGTTGATGCACACACCCAGGTTTTTCAGGGCCTCAGTCTGCCCAGCACTCAACCCCGCCTTGGCCGCCAGGTCTTCACCCACGGTATTCAGGTTATCCCCAAAGGCCGCAGCAATGGCCCAGTTATGAAAGCGGCCATTCAAGTGCTGGTCCACCAACAAACTGGTGCAGGTGGTGGGCTGGGTATCAATCAACGCGGTAAAGCCCGGCGCATCCGGCAGGGTTTCCCCGGGGAAGTGGTGGTCCACATAAAATACCGAAGCACCCGCCGCCAGCAATTCATCCACCGCTTCGCGGTTTTTGTCCAGGCTGATATCCAGAATGTTTACCCGGGCAGGCGATTCAGCCGGTACTTTCCCAGCCAGAGCAATATCGCGCTTAACCCCGGTGATCAGCGTGGTGTCGGCAGGTTCTGCCAGGCGCAGTTGAATAAGGGCACAGATGCCATCGGCATCGCCATTGAATACATCGTAGGTTTGCATAACGCTCCGATAGGAGGGAATTAGTGAAACACTGTTTCGAGGATGAATTGGATATCACGCCGTAGCGACCAATCGCGTATGTATTCCAGATTGACCTTTACTTTGTCTGGCCAGATGACTTCCCGGTTAAATAGCTCGGGGTTTTCCTGCTCGGCCAGCAGTTCTTCCTCGTTTCGGTATTTCAAAGTCGCGGGCCCGGTAATACCAGGCCTGATGGATAGCATCGCCCGCTCTTCGCCTTGAAGCGTGTCTGCAAACCCCGGTACATCTGGCCTCGGCCCGACAAAACTCATGTCGCCCAGCAGCACATTCCAAAGTTGCGGCAGCTCATCAATCTTGGTTTTGCGAAAGAAAGCCCCCAGCGCAGTAATACGAGGATCGCCCCGGCGGGTGACCGTGGTATCAAAAGCCTCAACGGGGCGCATGGTCTTGATCTTCACCACACGAAAAATCTTACTATTACGCCCAACCCGTTTCTGAATGAAAAAACCATTCGAGCGGGTGTCCACACTTGCTGCAAGCCAGGCAATCACAATTAACCACCACGCCAGAGCCAATCCAAGAAGCGCAAAAACCAGATCGAATACCCGCTTCAACGCGGCCTGAGCGGGCTTCAGCCCCGTTGCTTCAGCTACAGGTTTCTCACAAGTAGTCATAGCGCCTCAGCGTGTCACCAACCAGCGCTTCCAGATTAGCTACTTCCTGCTCGCCCAATGCTTTACGGCCTTTACCCAGGCTGCGGGGAGACACCCCCTCAACGGCCCGTTCGATACGCTCTTGAGGAACGTCTTTACCCAGAAAAGCCAGAATGCGGGAAAGCTCCGTCACCGGGTTGCGAACAAAGTCTTCATAACGAACCCTGACAACCTTGCCTTCCGGCATTCGGGCAAATGCCTCCTCGGACTTGTCCACACATCGCTGCCACTGCAAGGCGCAAACTTCATTAAGCGAGTGTTTCTGAAGAATGTCCTGCATGCCATCCAGCGCAGGCCCCCAGAACGCCAGGCGCTTTTCCCGTGAGATGAACCGATAGACCCTGGCCCAGAAATAACGAAGTGCGTAATACGGAAGATCCATCTTCGGCACAAAGCGCACCTTTTCCAGAATGTAGGGAATGTCCAACTCCGCAGTCCATCGCTCTTTAGCCGAGCCTGTGGCGTCAATACCGTCCCGGTAAATAAAGACATATTTTGCATCCGGCACTACCGCATCTACGAAGGGAACTCGCAGCGAATTAGCGCAGGTTTTCTCAACCACAATGTCTGCAGAATACTTCTGCTGAATTTCCTGGAAACGCTGCTGAATGTAATTCTTAACCGCTGGCGTGGCCAGGTCTTCGGGAATTTCATCGGAAGGAAACCGAACATTTCCATGGCGCCAGATGTAGTTAATCTCATCGCAAGGCCAGGTAGCTACACCGTCAAAAGCTGTAAGTACATCTCTCAGCATATTTGTGCCAGAGCGGGGCGCACCAACAATAATGACATCCGTATTACTCATTCATACATCCAATTATTTAAGAACGGAAGACCAACGAGCCAATACAACGTCAGTCGCAAAAGCTTGTGAAGAAAGATCAAGGGCGCGCTGCCTCATCTCGGAGAGACGCTCCTGAGATTCAGCCATTTTGATCAGCGCCTCAGAAAGCGCATCAGCATCGCCCGCCGGAACCGCCAGGCCAGAACCACTCTCAACAACATCACGAGCAAGGCAGCTGGAAGGTTCAACAGCCACCAAAACCGGGCACCCTTGCTCAAGATAGGTCATGGTTTTACTGGGATAGGCAAACCGATATAGCTCAGGTAGGAGGCTGACGAAGCCAGCACCTGCCCGAGCCATAGCCGCTTTGGCGGTCTGTACTGATTGATGCCCCACAAAAGTTACATTCGCACCCGCGTGGCGTGCCTTTTCAGTCAGACGATCCTTCTCCACACCCTCGCCCATCATTAACAGGTGAATATCTGAGCGTGACTTAAGTGCAATCATTGCATCGATCAGAGCATCCAACCCCTGAAACCGACCAATGTTTCCAGCAAAGATTAAAACAAATCTCGCTTTAGGCCATTCAAATGGCAACTCAGCCACTTCATCGACGTCTGATGGCAAGCTGAAGTTATTGATTACAAAAGTATCAGGGATGGTGCCGGATTTGCGGCCAGTAAGGCTATCAGCCATATCTTGAGACAGCACCACAACAGGTCTAGCCTGGGCACAGGCCCAGGAGTCCAGTTTGCTAAGCAGGTTAAAAACCTTCGGGTTGCTAAACTCCCCGGAAATCCGACCTATCTCGGGGTGTATATCCATGCAGTGGTAAATAAAGCGAGCGCCAGATAACTTCGCGGCCAACGCGGCGAACCAGCCACCCAAAACTGGTGGGGAGGTAGAAACCATAATGACGTCATAGCGCTTACGGATGACAGCTCGCCAGAATATCCCTACTCCAAATCGCAGGGCGTTCAGAATGCGAATCACAGGCCTGCCAGATTCGGGAGGCAATCTCATTCGAACAACCTGTGCACCATCAACGCTTTCTCTTCGAGGCTGCCGTCTATTCTCAACACACACTTTATAGGAAGGCTGGGAAGACAGCACATCCACCTCATGCCCATCGCTTACCCACTGCTTCACGATAGCCCGAAGCATGGATGCATAGGGCGGCGTATCCGGCCAGTAGTAGCGGTGTATTGCCAGAACTTTCAACAGAAATCCCTCAATACTGCTTCCAAACCGTCTGCATCACATAATCCCGATAACTGTGGATTATCCGCACCACCTTCTCCGCCACGTTCGGCATGCTGTAGTCTGCCACCAGCCGCATGGAGCGTTCATCACCCCGGCCCTGGCTTTCCAGAATGGCCAGGCCCTGCAGCACACGTTCGGTGCTCAGGCCTACCATCATGGCGGCAGTTTCTTCCATGCCTTCGGGGCGTTCGTGGGCTTCGCGAATGTTCAGGGCCGGGAAGTTGAGGATGGAGGCTTCTTCGTTAATGGTGCCGCTGTCAGACAACACTGCCTTGGCGCTCAGCTGCAGCTTGTTGTAATCCTTGAAGCCCAGCGGTTTCAGCAGGCGCACGTTGTCGTGGAACTGCACACCCATGGCATCTACGCGCTTCTGGGTGCGGGGGTGGGTGGAGACAATCACCGGGTATCCGTATTGCTCGGCCACGGCGTTCAAGGTATCCACCAGCGCCAGGAAGTTACGGTCGGAATCCACGTTCTCTTCCCGGTGAGCACTCACCACAAAGAACTTGCCCTCCTCAAGCCCAAGACGGCCCAGAACATCAGACGCCTCAATGCCCTCACGGAAGTGATTCAGCACTTCAAACATGGGGCTGCCGGTTTTAATCACCCGGTCTGGCAGCAGGCCTTCGCGCAACAGATAATCCCGGGCAATCGTGCTGTAGGTCAGGTTGATGTCTGCCGTGTGGTCCACAATACGGCGGTTGATCTCTTCCGGTACCCGCATGTCAAAGCAGCGGTTGCCGGCTTCCATGTGAAAGGTGGGAATCTTGCGGCGCTTGGCGGGAATCACCGCCATGCAGCTGTTGGTATCCCCCAGCACCAGTAGGGCTTCGGGCTGAACGTCCGCCAGTACCTTGTCCACCGCGATAATCACGTTGCCGATGGTTTCGGCACCACTGGCTCCGGCCGCGCTCAGAAAGTGGTCCGGCTTGCGGATGCCCAGGTCCTGGAAGAAGATCTCATTCAGCTCGAAATCGTAGTTCTGGCCGGTGTGTACCAGAATGTGCTCGCAATACTCGTCCAGCTTGGCCATCACCCGGGATAAACGAATAATCTCCGGCCGGGTGCCGACCACGGTCATTACTTTCAGTTTTTTCATGGCAGTTCCAGATTCGGTCAGGCTTCCGTACCCACCGGGCACGCAAAGGTATCCGGGTTGTCCCGGTCAAAAATTTCATTGGCCCAGAGCATACACACCAACTCGTCTTCGCCCACGTTGGTGATGTCGTGGGTCCAGCCCGGTACGGTTTCCACAATCTCCGGCTTGGCGCCGTCCGTGAACAACTCGTAGAACTCCCCGGTGAGCATGTGGCGGAAGCGGAAGCAGGCCTTGCCCTTGATCACCAGAAACTTCTCGGTTTTCGAGTGGTGGTAATGGCCGCCACGGGTGATGCCCGGGTGGGCGGTGAAGAAGGAGAACTGGCCGGCATCCGGGGTTTTCAGCATTTCCACAAACACCCCGCGCTCGTCACCGTGCTGGGGCACGGTGTAGGTGAAGCGCTCTGGCGGCAGGTAGCTAACGTAGGTGGAATACAGCGCCCGCACCAGTCCGGTGCCTACCGGCTCGGTAATCAGGTTATCCCGGGTGGCTTTAAAGCGGTTCAGCTGGCTGGCCAGCTCGCCTACGGTAATCTGGTAAACCGGCTCCACCTCTACAAACGGGCCGTTCTGTGGCTCGCCGCCCAGCAGGCGGAGGAAACTGACGATTACGTCGTCCACATACACCAGGTTGATCACCGCATCCGGATCATTAATCTGTACCGGCAGATCCCGGGCAATGTTGTGGCAGAAGGTGGCCACCGCCGAGTTGTAATTGGGCCGCGCCCATTTGCCGAACACATTGGCCAGGCGATAAATGTGCACCGGGTTGCCGGTGGCTTCGTGCAAGACCAGCAGTGCGTCTTCCGCCTCACGCTTGCTGGTGCCGTAGTCGTTATCCCGCTCAGCCTGAATCGACGAGCTATAGATAATTGGAATGCTCCGGCCACTGGCCCGCACTGCGTTACATAAAGCCTGGGTGAGGCCGGCGTTGCCGGTGGTGAACTCGGCCGGGTCTTGCGGGCGGTTGATGCCGGCTAGGTGCACAATCCAGTCCACGCCTTCCAGTAAGCCGGGCAGGTCTTGTTCGGTATGTTCCCGGGTGAAGGGCACCACCTCAAAACCACCCTTCTCCTGCAGGTGCATTTGCAGGTTCTTGCCGATAAAACCGTTGGCGCCGGTTACCAGTACTTTCATTAATCAGTCCTCCGGGGCTTGATACTCACCCCGTTCCAGGGCACGAATGAATTCCAGCTTACGCAGCAAGGTTTGCATGCCGGCCACATCCAGGCGCTCGGTGTTGTGGGAGTTGTAATCCTCGGTGTGGGAGATCTTCTCCTCCCCCTGCTCCACAAACTTGCCATAGTTCAGATCCCGCAAATCCGGTGGAACGCGATAGTACTCCCCCATATCCTGGGCGCAGGCCATTTCTTCCCGGCTGAGTAGGGCTTCAAACAGTTTTTCACCGTGGCGGGTGCCAATCACATTGATGGGGTGGTCCGGCTTGCCTACCAGATCCGTCAGCGCCCGGGCCAGGGTTTCGATGGTGGCCGCCGGGGCCTTCTGCACAAACAGATCGCCATTGCTGCCGTGTTCGAAGGCGTACAACACCAGGTCCACCGCATCGGCCAGGGTCATCATGAAACGGGTCATATTCGGGTCGGTTATGGTGAGCGATTGACCGGCTCGAATCTGGTCCACAAACAACGGAATCACCGAGCCGCGAGAGGCCATCACGTTGCCGTAGCGGGTGCCGCAGATGACGGTTTTCTCCGGGTCTACATTGCGGGACTTGGCCACCATCACCTTTTCCATCATCGCTTTGGAAATGCCCATAGCGTTGATGGGGTAAACCGCCTTATCGGTGCTCAGGCACACCACCCGCTTCACTTCGTTCTGGATGGCCGCTTCCAGCACGTTCTCGGTACCGATGACGTTAGTTTTCACCGCCTCCATGGGGTGAAACTCGCAGGACGGCACCTGCTTGAGCGCTGCCGCGTGAAAGATGAAATCCACACCCCGGGTCGCATTCAGAACGCCGCTGTAATCCCGCACATCACCAATGTAGAACTTGAGCTTGGGATTGGCGTAGCGCTTGCGCATGTCATCCTGTTTTTTCTCATCCCGGCTGAAGATGCGGATTTCTTCGATGTCGGTATCCAGGAAGCGGTTGAGAACGGCGTTGCCGAAGGAGCCGGTGCCGCCGGTGATTAACAGGGTTTTCTTCTTGAAGGGCATGTGGAGTGGTCCTTACTTCTTTTCGTAGGCGTATTTGAACAGGGCAATGTTGGCTTCTATGGCGTCGCGCTGGGAGAATTTGTTTTTGGCCCAGGTGAGTACGTTCTGACGCATACGTAGATGATCTACTGCAGGCATTGTGGCCAGTTCGTCGAGTAATGCGCTGAAAGCATCGGGATTGTTAAGGGGGAGGTCCCAGCCGATGCCGAGGTTTTGAAGGTTGCGCCATGGGGTGGTGTCCGCAATTACAATGGGCAACCCAGCGCAAAGCGCTTCCGCTATTACGTGCCCGTAGTTCTCTCCCTTGGTGGGGAAGAAAAACACATCATATTTATCTAGCGTTTTAACCACTTCATCGGGATTCAACGTACCTTTGTGCTGAACTTGAACGTGTGGTGGCAAGGCCTCGATCACTTTCTCACACTCTTGCCAATAAGCCTGGTCTTCGATGGGCCCATAAATATCGTAAATCAGCGGTTGCTGAACCATTCGCAGCATCTCAATGGCTGCCAGCAGGTTCTTCTTCGGTGAAATACGAGAGACAAAAACGGCTTTAAACTCCCCAGATTGTCGGAGCACCGGGGGTTCTGCAAACTCCTGCGCCCCAATATCCTCCGCCACGTGAATATCGACATTCGGCCCCAAAGCCCAGCGAATGTCCTCCGCCTCATAATCGCTGGATGCCTGAAACACGGTGCCACGGTGTAATCCAAGCAGCTTGAACGCTTTTATGAAAGCACGCTTCTTGGCGGCTTTGAGCGAAAGTGCGCCTTCAGAAAACTCACCCCGGGGGCCAAGCACCACTTTTTGTCGAAGCGCCTTAGCGATCAGCAACGGGAAAAAGGAAAAACGCGGAGAGAAAAAGCTGTTCAGATAAACGACGTGATAGTCTTTAGCACGCAACTGCCGGGTAATCTGTACGTAGCCAGTTTTGCCGGGTTGGACGTAGAAAACGGAGGCGTTGCCTACCTTGTTCCAAGCACCGCACGTTACAGAGGTATACGGGCTTATATCGCCCAGATCTCTGTCACTGGTGATGAGTTTGAAAGTTACTTTATCGCCTGCCTGATCGAACAGATTTTTGATGGTTTTTATTGGCCCCCCGCCTTTGTAGCCAGGTAGGTAGTGGCCCGCACAAGCTAAAACTGTCACTGACACCCTAAGACTCCGAAATAATGAAAAACCATGTTATAGAAACGCTAGAGATTAAACTTAACGGAAATGAAATCAAAAAGGCCCACCCATGTATGATTTTCAGCCAAGAATTCAAACTTAGAGTCGCAGGCATGGTCACTCTTTACCGGATCAGACTTGAGAATATCGATCAACCCTTCTAATTCCTCATCAATATACTCCAAGTATGGATCAAATCCTTCCGGAATATTAAGAAACCTATTGCAGACTAATATCCCATTAAAACAAATCAAATCAAAAAATTTTGACGGAAAAAAGTAGCTTTGATTCAGCCCTCTCGAATATCTCAAACAAAAATTAAAACTAGCGCGAGAAGCGTGATCTCTCACCAATTCCGGAGGAGAAAATCCATAAAAAACAATATTATTATTTTTAATTGCCATTTCACGAACCAAAGGTTCCAACGACCCACCGCCAAAAATATGCAAGCGATGCTCTAGGATGCCGGGTGAAGGCCAACTTTTTACAAGAATATCAACGCCATTATATTCCTCAAGTGCTCCCGCAAAAACCGAAAAATCTTCCAGAGGCATTCTTAAGTACCTTTGTGACTCTTGAAGGTACGTAGTCAAGACTGCACCCGAGAACACATGACATCTCGTTGCAGGCAAATCAAAGTCGAAAACACAAGATTCCGTAATCGGCACATAAAAATCAAAGCTAACCGGAAGCAGCTTCGAATCGATAAAGCCAAGAAACCTTTTTGGATTAAAAAGTACTGGAAAACTAAAGCCAGGATCACAATGAACGTCTTGCAATATCAGAACACTTTTACTTGAGAAAGCCCTTGATAATAATGAGAAAATCTGACCCGAAATACTCGCATTATAGTGAAAAGTCAAAGATGGCCTGAATCTAGCAAAGTACAGGAAAAGCAACATGAAAAAGAAAGGCTTTTTTAAAAAAAACAAATTGATAATCGGCAGATATCTAACCTTTCCATCCACGCTTGGCGGAACAAAGAGCCTTCCTCTTGGCCAACTTGGAACCTCAGGCATTATAAAGCATTCACCTTTGCCAAATTTAGTTTCCAGAGCATCGATTATTTCGAGTTGGACTTTCGCTCCAGCTGCGCTCCCTCTAAATTCAGGCAAATTCGGATCTGAAAACGCGCCAACAAAAAAGTAACTCATAACTTTGACCAAAACTTTCTTAGAACACCGACAATATTAGCCAAAAAAAATCTTCGACTTAAAAAGTTGAATCCGGACCAATAGAGCAAAGTGTCGCCGGGATATTTTGAGCTTCTGGATCTCAATGCGCTTACTTCGGTCAAAACAAACGAATGATTACCGACCACATCCCCACTTGTTAATAAAACATTATTCTCTACAGGCCTATAATCTGCTTTATAGGCCAATATACTTGCTCGTGTTTTTTTGCTCGTTACACAATAGTCAAACTCAGAAAGCAACTCAGCTCCCTTTAGTCCATAAAAATCAAAACATAAGGATCCCTTCACCCCACTAACCGACTTAACTTTATCAAAAACAAAATCCGAGCAGTTTTCCATAAATGAATCGTAAACAATGGAACTATCATTATTTGGGTCAAACTTATAATCACGATACCCACGATTCTGCAATGGTAGACTAACTTGCACAATATTAGAGCCAGATTTATTATGGAAACCACCCTCATCAGAAACATTCGTGGAATGACTAACATATGGATATACGATTTTTTTATTGCACTGGACTAAATATAAAGCAAAATACTTCTTCCAACTAGAATTACCCCACGCTTTGACATACGATGGCAGTTCTTTGGACAGCAACAACTCCGAATCATCAATATCTCTAAGCCAAGTACGAAACCTCGCCCACTGGTCTGCTGACCAAGCCTGCCCCCATGAACACGGAACCTTCATGAAATAAGTATCATACTCACTTTTTAGTGGGGTAAATGGTAAACCAGCGTACTCGTTATACTCTGGTGCATAAAGTGAAATCCCGGCTATGGCTTGGTCATTAGAGTAAAACGCCAAAGCCGACTGAGCATATATATGGAAAAACTTATCTACTACAATATCATCCTCAATTATGATTACCGAACCTTCGGTCTCCGAAAGATCTCCACATTTTAGGATATGCGCCCTAAGCCCCATATTCTCTTTATGCTCAAACACATACTTTTCTCCATGATCAAAGGTAAATTCTTTTGCTATAAAAACTACCTCAGTAGATGCTCCGCCATCTATTGATATTATCAACTTAACATTACTTCGATAACATGCCTCGTTCAAAGCCGCTAGTGCTCGTTTCAACGCATGTGGGCGTGAAAATGCAACAACGACAATCGCCGGAGATTGTAACTCCAAAATACCGACTCCTCTAATCTATGAACCTATAACACCTTAAGACAAAGAAAACCTTCTCGGACTCGGACTCGGACTCGGACTCGGACTCGGACTCGGACTCGGACTCGGACTCGAAACACAATCACCTCCAAACTTAATCAAAATAAAACTATAAACAAAAATACCAAACAACCGAAAATCATCAATCACAGTATTAACTAAAAATGGCACAAAAAACGCGAACCACAACACAACAAAGCGCTTCTTAAATTGACCAAACAAAGAAAGCAAAGTAACACAAAAAATAAAACCATAAGAGAGATTTAGTCTAATAAAGTCAGAATGCGGCTTAAACTTATGGCCATCCATTTCCAAATAATAACCCGAACCAAAAAACGGATTAATATTAATATTATTAAAAAAATACCTCCATTTATCGAGTCGACCTCCTCCCAGCCCTGCCCCCATATCTTCCTCTATCTTCGATCTTTGCGCCATAAGCTCAAAATACAACTGAACAGCCTCCATGTAAATTGCAAGAAAGGCCGCTAAACATAATATAGTAAAAACCAGATACTTAAACTTATCATTCCTATTTACCACTATTAACCAATGCACAAGAACAACCAACATAAAAGCCAACAACGCGCCTCGTGATTGCGTTCCAAGGATAATAATAATAATAGTTGATAGTGATGCGAATGCCTTTAATGCCATAGAACACCTTATAGACAACACAAGAACGAAGCTAAAAACCAACAAATACCCAAGAGAATTTGGATCCGTAAAATGGAGGGAAAATCTAGAGTACATTAAATTTACAGAAAGCATAGATGAAGCTTCGGGGTAAACGCTCAAAATGACATTTTCGTATACACCAGGCGCCACGATAAAAATAATAAAAAGGCTGATCACATAAACATAAAAAGCAAACAAAATATTTCTAAGAGAAAAGTATAACAAAGAAAAATCTACAAGCTTCCAATCAAAGAAAAATAAAGAAAGGACAAGAACCATCTGCGCTGCTCTTTTCAAATTCTCCAAACTTTCTACGGATATGCTTATAGCTCCATTAAGCACACTCAGCAGCAAAACAATCACCAAAATCAAAAACTTTGTCAGAACCCTATAATTAAAACTCCCATTAAATACCACAAAAACCAATAATAGATAGTATGAAAAAGGAGTCGAAAAAAAGAGCTTTGGCAACACTAAAATGTCTAGGACAAAAAAGGCCAAGAACATTGAATATAATTGACCCTTTCTTAGATTAATGATAATTAAGACTCCATATAACAATATTAAAGCCAAGGATTTATTTAAACGTCAACTCACTCAGCATTGGTGATCAAGTTTTAAAAACCGAGCAAGGTCATTTTTGACTCTAAAATTCCAAGCTACTGAAACGGCTTTGTTGACTTTTCTCAGCGCCGTTTATAAACGTCCGAACCACTCTTTTAAACGCCCAAAAAATTTACTGCTGAAAACTTCCACTATTCCGTAACCGAAAAATTTCAGGTGTTTGTCAACTTTTTGCTCCCTTTCGACAATGCAACGAAACCAACATAGTTAAAATATTGGAAATTAAAGTAATCCGGAAAGTTGCCATTATCTATGCAGTCCTGGCCCTAATGGGTAAATGGAAAACCGTTATTGCACAACACGATTTCGATACAGCGAACAATACCCTCATTCACCATAATAGAGCGAATTTCTTCAATTCTTGCTTTCAGCTGCGAGATGGCCTGTAGGTCTGGTTTGGATCAAAAATGGTACTTAGCACAGACAGTATTTTCTGCGCATAGTTCGACGGAAAATGACTCTCCCCCTCGGAACTGGTCCTTTTGCTTTATTTTCTAGCCATTTGAAGTTACCCTGATAACTTTTTAAGTGAAAGAGCTCATCCACAATATCTAAGATGTACAGTGCACCAGTGCCAAAATCGATCCAGCCATCATAAATGCAGACCAGCACTTCTTCGTCTTAATCCAGATCCAGCTGGGTTCTGACTGCCAGAAACACAAACGCCTTACTCACGGCTAACCGCCTTTTCTGCCTTGCCACATAACTCGGTCGAGCGCTACTCCGCAGTTTTTTTGACCATTTGGTCCAAGTACAGTAGGCTGATATTCATGGTGACTTGCTCGGGTGGTTTGACGTTATTGGGCTTTGAGGAACTTTTAAAATCTACGGCTGTCACAGTTTCACAAATTTGACCGTTTTCACACGCCATACCGGGTAAACACAAAAAATCTGTGGTACGGATTTTCAGGAACTCTGTATGTTTTCTCGAGCTTGAATCCACTTACGGCCTTTTCGATTTCAGCTTGAACAGTGGTCAATTCATATCCCTTTTTATTAATTTCCCAATGATGCTCTCCATCAAAAACATGCTCTTTGGCTTTAACCAATGGCTTTTTCATCTGGATAGTTTTAGTACCTAGCTTGGGAACATGAAGGCTATACGACCACTGTATTTCAGCATCCGGGAGGCTTATCACTATATGCTTTCCAGAAACTCTGGCGATCTCTTTAAGTGCATCTAGACTCATTTTGAAAGGGATATGTTCCAGCATTTGAAAAGAACAAACTACATCATAACTCTTATCTTCGAGTGGCATGTCGGTAGCTGAGGCTACGATATCAGGTTTAAGATCTTCAGCAATGTCGAGTGTCTGAACCTTTAAACCGAAGCCTGCAGCAACCGCTTTGAAAAGCCCTGGGCCAGGGCCAATTTCAAGTGTAGTTTTAGGCTCTAGCTTCAACACCTCGTCAAGCTGGTGCCACATGCTGCACCACCGACTTTTACTCATGTATTTGGAAAAATCATAGTGCTCTTTTTCAACTTGCCTTTTCATAACGAATACCAATATGTGATTTAGATAATACTTTCATTATTAACAAAGAATAAGAAAAAACACCTGACACACACATTAATGCAACCGCAACAATGTCACTATCAAACACAAAAAAACCTATCATTAAGGCAATTAATTTTGCGCCCGTGCTAACAATTTCGTAAAAAAGTAACCAAGACTGAAGGTCGAGCGCTGGCACCGCAGCGACGCTCGGTATATTGATGAAACCAAAAAATAGCCAAAGTGCAAGCCACTGTGCATATTCGCCTGCATTTGACCACTCAGAACCAAATATTAAAGAAAATATCCAAGGGCCGAAAGCTATTAACGAAATAAACGGGATAGCTCCAATAGCAGCAAGCCCAAGCGTTGCTTTACCTATCAGCCAAAAAACACTTCTCCCGGCATTAATTTCTTTGGTGACACTAGGGTAAAAAACATCACCAACAGACTTAGCAATTAGCGTTACGGGTACACCCAACACCATTTTTCCCAAAGAGTAAAACCCCGCCGCTGCCGGCCCAAAAAAACTCGCTAACATTAAGACAGGCAAACTTTGCGACAGAGCATTCAATGCAACTTGCGGAGCCCGGTACATCGGAAAGTCACGATGGTGCTTTGCGAGTTCTCGTGTGCTGCCTGTGCGTTCGTCTTGCGGTCGTGGATGGGCTTCTGTTCGGCCTTTCATTCCGGTCCACAACAGCAGTGCGTGAGAGGCCAGGCCTATCACTGTGATAACTACAAGCGCGGCACCCACTGGATGAAACCAGCCAACACCGGCTTTGGCGCTATTAACCACCAGCGTCTGAAAAACCGCGACTCTGGCGGTAATTTTGAACTGCTTTTTACGAATCAGCCATTGCGTCAGAATTTGCTGGTAGGCAGAAAATACCATGGCAACCGGTATCAGCAGCAAGAAGCCGGCGACGGCTTCAAGGCTGAGGGCGAGCGCTATCCACTCGCCGCCTACTAACATCACTAAGGCCGTTATCAACGCGACGGCCAGCGCCAGCACTGCACTCAGTTTGGCGAGGCTTATGGCGTCTACGTCTGATTTCGGCAACACGATGGCGATGGGGTATGTTAGTGCAGCAACGGGGGTGAGCACGCCCAGTATGGCCATAAAGGTGCCAAGCATTCCAAAAGCTTCCGGGCCATAGAGCCGGGTGATTAACGGGGCGAAGGCCACCGTAATGGCCTGGGCACCAGCGGTGCCGGTGGCGACTATGGCTACGTTTCGGACGAATTTGCTTTTGGTGAGAGCTTTTACTTTTGCGATCAAGGTTTGGGCTTAGTCTGGAGTGTAAGAAGTCACTTCCTTGTGATGCTTACTGCGTTGCGCTGTTGGCATCCTTTGCCGTTATGAAGACTATTTACTCGTCTATATCAACTCTCGAAACGTCAACACCAAGCTCTCTGGCTATATTTTCGATGAGCTCTGTACGAGAGTGGAATTCGCCATTGTCTATCAACTCTTGATGATCTTTAAGTTGATTGCCCTCGGAGTCTTCCAAAATAACGGAGCCACAGCGGATGATTCCCTGCATGTAGTCAGGCACCGTGTCATCCAAATGAACGCGAACATAGGCTATGTTTGACAGATATAACTCTATGAGTTTTGAAAATTCACTTCAGTTAATAATCCATTCTTGCCAGCTTGCATTTGCTAATGCAGCGCGGCATTAGGTACATGGCGATTTTCAGCGTTAAAAACAAGCGCTACGTATATAATTTTAATGCCCTACATGCATCCATATCTGTATCATTTGACTCACAACAACTCGATTCTTCCGCTCTCAAACTCCACATAAACCGAGTCAGACGCTGGTCTCCAGCCGTTAATGCCCTCAACATATCGTATGTCGGATCGCTCAGGGCTGCGCAGTAATCCGGATTCACCACGTGAGCATTCAATGCACCTACGCTTTGCTGCATGTCCCGAAAGCTTGATATCAAAGGTTATCGATTCATCCGTCCGGTGAAAGCGGAAGTTTGCTTTCTTTTCGGCTTCCAGTGCCTGCGAGTATTGCCGGGTGGCTTCCAAAAGGGTGTAGGTGCCTACGATGTTGGTTTCGATAAAGTCTGCCGGGCCGTCTATGGAGCGGTCTACGTGGCTTTCGGCGGCCAGGTGCATGATGGCGTCTGGCTGGTGCTGGGCCAGCACGCGGTCTAGTTCGGCGCGGTTGCAGATGTCTACTTGCTCGAAGGTGTAGCGTTCGTTGCTGCTTACTTCAGCCAGGCTTTCGAGGTTGCCGGCGTAGGTGAGTTTATCGAGGTTGACCAATTCATCGTTGGTGTTAGTGATGATGTGGCGGATAACGGCGGAGCCTATGAAACCCGCGCCGCCAGTTACTAGTAGTTTCATTTTGTTGCTTCTTCTTTCCCGGAACGGACAAAGGCCATTACAAATACAGCGAATACACCCAACATGCCGCCGAGCATGGTGGCGACTATGGCTATCAAGGCGCGCTTGGGTTCACTTTTCTCTTGGGGCACTACAGCCGGGTCTACGGTTTTGAATACGTATTCATCCTGGGCGTTGGCCAGCATCACTGTGCGGGTTTCGCTTTCTATGAGCTGGTAGAACACTTGCTGCATGCCGGCGATGTTGGTTTCGCTTAGTTTGCCTTCCAGGTATTCAATTCGGGCTTCGGCTTCTTTTACGTCTTGCTCGCGCATGTGTTCGTTTATGTCTTGCACGAGTTTTTCGGCCCAGTCTTTGGCCGCGTTCGGCGAGAGGCTCTTTACGTTTACCGTTACCATTCCGGTTTCTTTATCGGTGGATACGCTCAGGTGGTTTTCTCTGAACGTTTTCACCATGTCCCAGTTGGTGGGTTTCAGGCTTTCGCCGTCGTCGTCCGCCAGCCATTCGCCGGTGTCTGGGTTGTAGGCTTCCCGATTGATCACCCATTTTTCGTTTTCAACATCCCAGGCCTGGGTGGCCATGAGAGGGATGGTGAGGTTGTGGCGGTGGATAAAGTCCGTCAGGAAAGCGCGGGATTGCAGCACTTCTTTGGCCATAACGGTTTGGTTACCGCTGCCACCACCCAGGCTGATGCCGGCCAGGCTGGCCAGGCCGCCCAGTTGGCCGCTGATGCCACTTACGCCGCCTTCATCCTGTGCCGGGGCCAGGAGTACGCTGGCCTGGTAGATGTTGGGCTTGTACAGGGCGTAGGCTACGCCGGCGGCGGCGAATACCACGGTAAAGGCGATGATTATCCACTTGCCGCGCCATAGGGTGGCGAAGAGTTCGCGCAGGTCTATTTCGTCGTCTGGGTAGTAGGGTTGTTCTGGTGTTTGATTCATTACAGGTTACCCACTGCTGCGGCGCCCAGGGCCATTTGGTACACAATCTGGCTTACGTTGGTCCAGAGTTCCAGCTGGTTCAGGCGATCCACGTCTATGGGCATGATGATGGTGTCGCCCGGTTCCAGCTGCTGGCTTCGGCCGCCGAACCATCGGCTGCGTTCGGGGAGCATTACGGAACCATCCGCTTTCACTACGTACACCCGGTTTTCATCGGCCTGGCGGGTGGGGCCGCCGGAACGCTGCAGGTAGTCATCCACCGTCAACCCGGGCTGGTGCAGGTGGCTGGTGGGGAATTGCACTTCGCCGAAGACGGACACCGATTGCGGAATGGTGGGAACAATCAACTGGTCGCCATCCTGAAGACGTACTTGCTGGTAACTCTCATCGTTTAGCACCGCGGCCAAATCAATCACCATGCGGCCAATCGGGCGGCTGTTTTGTACGTCTTCCAGCAGGTCTTCTACTTGCTGGACTCTTTCCGTGTTCTGGCCACCAAAACTGTCGCCCTGCAGCTGCACGCCCAACAGGTCCCCTTGCAGGCGCTCTTCGGCTTCGCGCAATCGCTGTGCTTCCAGTTGGCGGAGCTTTTCACGGGTGAAGATGGCGCCCGCCGGGAACGCGTTGCTGCTCAGGCCACCGGCCCGCTGCAGAACTTCTTTCAGGGTTTCACCCTCCCGGAAGGTATATTCCCCGGGGTAACGCACTTCGCCCTCCAGGGTAATGGTTCGGGTTTTGGCGAACTGCGGAATGGATTTGATCAGGATGGTGTCTCGGCTCTGCAGCTTAAAGCTGCTTTGTCCTGCCATGGCATCCGCCAGATCTACATTCAGGATGCGAGTTTGGCCAATGCCGCTTTCATCCTGCGTGTAGCGGGCAATCTCGGCCTGGTAAAGTGAAGCGGAATCCTTCAGGCCGCCAGCTACGAACACTGCATCTGCCAGGCTTCGGCTGGCCGGCATGGGGTACTCGCCCGGGTAGCGCACGGGGCCGCTTATGCGGATGGTTTGTTGGGGGGCGCCAGGTTTCGCCTGGGCTTTTAAACGCTGCAGAACGGGCGCAAACAAGCTTTCACGGGTGTAATTGCCGCCTTGCTCACCACCCTGCACTTTTCCGGCGTCGGAGAAAATAAGGATGCGGTCTTTTTCTTCTAGTTGCAGGTCTTCGTTGCTGCCTGCCTTCTGAATGGCAGCACGAAGGCGCAGATTGAGTACCGAGATGGAATCTGTTTGCCTGTCGGTTCTTACAATGGCCGCGTAACGCTTGTCGGCCGTTGGCATCAGATCTGCGTCAAGGCTTTGAAGTATTGAGCTCACACGCATACCCGGCACCCAGGCGAATTTTCCAGCACGGGTGGCTGCGCCTTTTACTTCTATGTATTGGCCGGTTATGTCCGAAATGGACGGAATGCGAACCCGGTCGCCCGCCTTAATGGTCGCATTTCGACCTTTTGAGGCGGTGTAGTCGGCTTCTGCAATGATGCGCAGGAAATCTTCGTTGGTGCGTTCGATGTTAATGCGTTGGGGGTAGGCTTGCGGCGTAAGGCCACCAGCCATGCTTACCAGGTCTTCCAGGGTGTTTTCACCGTCGAGTTCATAAAGAGCAGGGCGATACACTTCGCCTTCAATACCGGCTCGTTTGCCCACGGGCGGGATGAAGATAACGTCGCCGGGCTGCAAGCGGTTATCAGCGCTGCTGTCGCCTTTCAGTAGGAGATCGTACAGGTCCAGGGTGCCTACGAGTTTGCCGTTGCGTTTGTGTTGTACGTTCCGCAGGGAGCCGTTTTGTTTCACACCACCGGAGACGTAAAGGGCGTTGGTGATGGTAGACAGTGAGCTGACCGTGTAGGACCCGGGATTACGGGCTTCACCCAATACAAATACCCGCATGCTGCGGAGCTCGCCCAGGGTAACGGCTGCCTCTACGCCAATGTACTGCTCTGAAACGCGTTTGCGAATTTGCTGCCGGGCCTCTTCAAAACTCAACCCTGCGAGGTTCATGGGGCCTGAATCCGGGAAGCTGATACTGCCGTCCCGGCTGATAGGGAGCTCCAGGTTTTGGTTTTCTTTGCCCCATAGCTGAACACGCAACACATCCCCGGGCCCCAGGGTATAGTCCGTTGGAACCGGGATCTCGGTAACCGGTGCAAAAGTGGTGGGACTGCCCGCGAACAAGTCGTAACCAAACGGCTTTAATCCGCCATTCTTTTCTGCCTGAGCCTGCTCTTCGTCCTCTTGCTGCTTGGCGCGAGCCTGTTGGCGTTCCTGGTCTGTAATGCTGTTGATGGGCTCAACCACATTGACTTGCTGCGGGCGCTGATTGGCGCCTTGGCTGGCTGAGCCGAGGCTGTCCAGATCAACCCCATAGCGTTCCGCCAGGGCCTCCTGTTGGGCTCTGGGTAACTGTTTGAACTGTTCAATCTGTGCTGAGGAAATAGACTGGGCCGTGGCCGTGAGTGGGAGCAACAAGGCCAGGGGCAGGAGGAGCTTTTTCACATTCACAGGTAATGTATTCCGTTATCTTAGAAACGATAGGTCCAGCTGGCGCCAACTGACCATTGGTCTTTTTGGCCGCTTACGTATTCGATTTTCTTGTCGGTTGCCTGGAGATTTACATCCAGCCATCCGCTGAAGAGCTGAGTGCCATAACCCAGGTCCACAACGGCAACCTTTTGAGACTCTTCCGGTACGGTATAGAACACCTTGGTGTTTGGTATCACCACGCGGCCTGTTCCATCTATGTTGAGTTCCGCATAACTTACCTTGGCGCTGAGATTGCTGCCATTATCCATGAAATGATAGCCGCCGAGGGTGACCGCTTCGGCATCGCCATCAAAGCTGGCCGCCATGTTGCGGCCGTAGTGCCGGTAACCGGTTCTGTAGCGGCTGTGATTGTAGGTGATATTGGGGATGGCATCGCCCAGAAAATCATCAGCCAAGGTATTGGCGTATTCAGCAAACCATTGTTGATCGCCATTGAGAAGGCTGGTTGTCCAATCGGCACCAAAGAGCCAGGATTTTCGCGCTGGGAAGGCGCCGGCTTCATCTTCGCCCATCATCTGGGCATAGAGGCCCATGGTTTGCTCGCCAACAGCAAACCCGTATCGCGCGTCTATGCTGGCAATCTGGTTGCCTGGGTCGTTCTCTTCCAATTGGCCGTTGTCTTTACCGATCAAGGCATTCCAGATGGTGGAGGCTCCTTCGGGCCGCCCTTCCCCACCAAACATGATGGCTCTTGAAAGCCCAATATCCAGCCCATCCATCGGGCGGAAGGTAAAACGCATGCCAATCAGCTTCGCATCTGGCACCGCGCGGTCGCTCTCGTATTGGCCGGCTAATACGGTAAAGTCCCAAGGGCCAATCCAGCCCAACCAGGAACTCTCCGGAGCGTGAGTGTCTTTTCGGTTCATCCACACCGACGGAATCGGGCGAGCATTGTTGGAGAGTATCAGGCTGGATTGCCAGCCGGGGCCCCACCAACGGTCTATGGCACCGGCTCCGAATACCCAGTTGCCAAGCGTGCCCGCCAGGTAGGAACCGTCTAGCCGGAGTTCTTCATCATCATCCGGGTCGTGCGCGTAGGCTGGTTTGAGGCCCAAAGCCCAGGCTTCACCCTGCCACTGAAGGTTTACGCTGGTGCCTGCTTTTGCCAGTGAATTTGAGCCGAAGCCGGTAATGCCGGGTATTTCGGTTTGGGCGTTCAGATTGAATTCACCGCGAAAACCGGGGCTAGCCTGTTCTTCCATCTCAAAGCGAAGATAGGCAGAGGCCAAGGCAGTCGAGGCTTCGTTCGCCGTTGACGCAGAGCCGCTTGAGTTCTCTACGGCACTCCACATAAGCGGCCAGGTGGTAACACCTCGGTTCATTTCGCCACGGTCTGCCAATTTTTGCACGGCAAATCTGGCCCTTGCATCACCTGGCTCCAGCCAGGGTGCCGCTAACGCGGAAAAGCTGTTCAGGCACGCTACCGCCCCACCGACCAGGGCCCAGTGTTTTGAGGTCATAGGATTTGGTTTTCTTTAGACAAGGATAGAACGGTTACAGCGGGTAGGAAGTTCCCAACGGTTTCCTTGTCAGGGAATGAATGAAGTATTTCAAAAGCATGACGATTCTACGGCATGCGGTATGACGCGCAAGTGACAAAAAGTCTGACACTTGACCAATCAGGGCGTTAGACCAGTAAACATTTGTTAAAGATTAGAAAATGCAGCTAATCAGGTCACATTTTGGGCGCTTTATCCATCTGGCTTTCTTCAGGGCCTGATTACAGAAACCGGCACCTTTACCTGCTGCTGCTTCTGCATAAACGTAATCAGTACAATGGCCCGCTCCTCGCCATCATAGGCCTGGAAGATAGCGTTGATGCCTTTAAAGGGCCCATCGTCCAGCTCTATGGGCTGACCAGGCTTGATGCCGCCCTGCTCCGCCACTTTTTCCATGCTGTTTTTTATGTGAGCAATCACCTCGTCGTCAATCGGCGCAGGTCGGTTGGCGAAGCTGACGATTCGCAGCACACCGCGAGTCGAGCGAAGCTTCGCCCACATGGGGTCGGTTTGCTCCAGGTTCACAAATACATAACCAGGAAACAGGGGCTCCAGCTTTTTAGTGCGCTTGCCTGCCTTGATTTTCTCTACCTCAATTTTCGGGTAGAAGCAGGCAATGTCTTGGTTCTGCAGATGCTGGACCGCGCGGTCGCCCTGAGCCGGCTTGTGTTGTAGTGCATACCAGGTCATGGGTTAGAAATACCAGTTTCCAGCCGCAATGAAATTGGGGTTGAGGATGTTTTCCTTTCCGTAAACGAGGGGCTGGCCTTCCGGGGTTTGTACCATACCGCCAGCGGCGAGCAGAACCGCGTGTGCGGCAGCAGTATCCCATTCACTGGTCGGCCCCATGCGCGGATAAATATCGGCGTGGCCTTCGGCAATTCGGCAGAATTTCAGGGAGCTGCCGGCCTGCACGGTTTCGTGTGCGCCAAGAGTTGCAATAAAGGCTCGGGTTTCATCGTTCAGGTGATTTTTGCTGGCGACCACTCGCAATGTGTCTTTGGGTTCCGCCACACGTATGCGGTGTACCCGGCCGGTGCGGTCCCGCATGTGAGCACCCTCACCCTTTATGCCCCAGAAGGCTTCTTTCAGGGCCGGGGCTGTGACCACGCCCATTACAGGCTCGCCGTCTTCAATCATGGCAATGTTGACGGTGAATTCGCCCGTGCGCTGGGTAAAATCCTTGGTGCCGTCGATGGGGTCGATCAGCCAGAACCGGCGCCATTTTTTCCGCTCTTCCCAGGGAATCTCCGCGCCCTCTTCCGAGAGTATCGGAATGTCCCGGCTGATTTGGCGCAGCCCCTTAACAATGATGTCGTGGCTGGCGATGTCCGCAGCGGTGATGGGTGAGTGATCTTCCTTATAACTCACTTTGAAATCGGACTGGTAGATATGCAGTACTTTTTCGCTGGCTTCATCAGCGATTTTGATCACATCTGGCAGTATGGAGCTGTAATGCATCAGATATCTACCTCTTCGAACAAATCC
>NZ_AXCC01000012.1:0-120622 GCF_000475315.1 Marinobacter sp. EN3 | reverse complement strand
ACGTTCGCCGGAATACGCATCAACTCAACAGCAATTGCTTCGGTTGTCACATCCTCAAAAATCATCTGAATTTTTCTTGGCTTTTTCGGTTTCTGCTTTCTCAGCTCCACTAGTTGACACTTCAAATCATCGACATCTAGCTCCTTTTTCAGTCTGCCTGAAATTCTCTTTCTTAATACCTTTACTGCGTCCTGGAAAATTTCGGTCTCAGCTTCGTAGCTGGCCACCTTTTCTGCGTACTCCTCATTTTGGCGAGATTGAAACTCAACAACAGGCCTCTCCAAAAGACGAGCAACTGTAGATTTCCTTTCCCCGGAATCGGCAATCGTTAACCCAAAAAGTGAAACCGGACCCACCCCCACTCCTGGACGCTCAACATCGACCCTGCCCTGCAAAAGAAGGGAATAAGTCGACAATGCTGACAGCAAAATCAAGTCAGCTGGTGCCTGGGTTTTCCTCAACAACGAGTAAACAAGATTGTGTGTCATTGGACATGAGCCGGGCGCCTGCAGCGGCTGGTTCATTACTGGCAGTGCCGAAAGAGTATCTGGCAGATTCACGATCGGGCCTCCATCCTCGCCTGCAGCCAGTCAATGACCTCTTGCTCAACGTAACCAACGGATCGCGCTCCTAGCTTGATGGGTTTTGGGTAGTCCGGGTCGTAGCTTGAGGAATTCACATTCAGTTTCGCGAAGTGGGTCGCTCGCGAGAGAGACGTCATTTCTAGAACCTCATGGATTTTGAGAATCCTCAAAGATCCGGCGGTAGTTAGCGATGGTGCGGTCATGCAGCCTCCTGTACGAATTGCGATGTGGGTTCAGCTACAATGGAACCAGAATCAACCAAATTCAGAAAGCAACACCCCGTGGGAGATAACTGCAAAAACATGGAAAGAACCTCACCATCAAAAAGCTTTAGCGATTTGCACACCACGCTAGATGAACGTTTCGCTGAGCAACGACACCGCGATCTATGGCTTTTTCTGTATTCAAGCCGTCACACCCACCTTCAATTATGGCAAGCGCCCGGCTCCAACGACCTGGACTTAGACTTGGAAGAAAGCAATCAGCTACTCGATGATACTTTTCTCCTATTGGAGAAATTTTCGCCTTCTGAACCCTGGCAGCCTTTACCAACCAGTGAACAATTAGCAGCGGAATTAAACGAGTTTTGCTTTGGCATCACATATGCTTTCCACAGGAGACAGCTCGAAGACGGCTTCATCGACATACGTTTTGAAGAGCAGCTTGCACGCTATGATGCGTTCATCAATCAGCTCAACGACGATGAGATGACAGTCGTGTCCCAACTTCATGGGCTCACTTACAAATACGGATTCGTCATAACTGAGCTTTGGAACTCCCTAATTGACTCTTCAAAGCTAATTGACGCCTTTGTTATTAAAAATCTAGGGATGAACGAGATCGCTAAAATTCCTTCTTTTGTTTTTCCGAAAAAGGGAAGTCATCCCAGAGGCATTCAGATATTGACAAAAGAGTCTCAGGCAAAAATATCGGAACCTTGGGACCTTGTTGTGTTTATAGATGGAAACGAAAAGCTATCCAATATAAAAGAAAAGATAAGCAATTCCTGGAAGGGGTCTGGAGACCAGATTATAGGAGATCAGAATCAATACAAGGTTGCATTCTATGTAGATCGAGACCAATCCAACATCAGAAATTTAATAGATATAATCAAACTTCAGGCTGACCATTTGAATGACTATATAAAGGGACTTTCTGTAAGGGCGGAAGCCGAAGAGCTAGTAAGTTTTGAAAAAAATAATTCCAAGAAAAACAAAGAATTGAAGAGAAACCTAGCATCGACAGTAGATCGCCTAAGGTTAAGCGAAGGGCTTATTTTAAAGCGCTGGAGCACAAAAAAAAGCAATATACGCCGGTCAATTGGCCTTTATTTATGGGACCAAAAGAATGTAATAGGCACATCACAAAGCAGAAAAAAAATTATAATAGAGCTAATAGATGAAATAAAAAATAAAAGACCTGAAATTCTTGACTTTTATCTTAAAAAATTCAACGAAGACGACGTTTCGGAGCAACCAACGAAATATGGAGATTCTGCGAGCGCGCTCGAAACAGTGATGAGGGAAATGGAAGCAGATTTTGATCTAACAGCTCGCTGCATTCAAGATTGTGAGTATCTTACACCTCATGATGTAAAGGCTGGATCGAGAATAAATTAATCGAGCCGTTGGGGGAGTTACCTCCCCCGCCCTATCACACAACCGGTTATATGGCTCCACACCAGTTATGGTTAGAAGCACATTCGAAAGCAACGGTGACAGGAGCCTCCTTGCCGGGAGCTCTCCCGTCTTGAGCTGACCAGCCCACTTTCGAGCGCGCCCCCAAACCATACATGTCTAGATCGTAGAAATCCTCCCAACCAGCTTCTCAATATATCGGTCATCCTCCTCCCGGAAGAGGATATTCCAGCTTTCCATAAGCTCGCGTGTCACGGGCTGGCCCGCTGCATCCCTCCACTGACTCACCAACTGGGAGGAGTGGGTTTCCGAGATCAGGAAGGCATGTAGCTCGATTCCTGCGTTCTCAGGTTGCTGCTGGCGCAGGTCTCGCTCGATATCTTTGATGGTCTCATGGAAGCGAACTTTGGGATCGTCCGGTTTGTGATGGCGGAGGCCTTTCGGGTCGACGAACACGACTTTTTGCGACTGACCTTTCACTAGCCACAAGATGAAGTCCGGATAAAAGCCGCCGTCGACGAACACACCTACGGCACCTTGCCCGGTCTGGTTCCGCAACAGGTAGACTTCGTAGCCTTCAAACACACCAGATTTTGTGGCTGCCTGTACATCTCGCACAAAATCAGCCTCACCCTTGTTCAGTGACACCGGGCTTACCTGGAAGTCCAAGCCTTGTGTCGACGCCAGCAGAGGCTGATAGAAATGCCGCTCGCACCAAATGAATTCCAGCCCTTCTGCAACCTTCTCATTCCAGAAGTCTACGTCCCCCTCGGCAATACTTTCGCGGAGATTGGACAGCTGCTTGATCAATGAGTCATGCCGTACCCGGTCCAGCGTGATCGTATAGCTGCCATCTGGTGCTGCCTCGCTGACACCAGGCAAATACTTCCGGTTTTCAGTAATAGGCCGGTATTCAAGCTTGTCCGCCTCCCACTGCTTTCTACGGAAGCCATAGAACAGCTCACAGTACTTTCTGAGCAGAGAGATCGCCATGTCATGCCACAACGTCATCTTCTCCAGCCGACCGAGCTCCATCGCCTCATCAGGGGCATAAAGCCGGTACCAGTCGTACCGGTTGTCTGTGAGCAGCTTTTCAACCACATCCTGAGTGATGGTGAGATTCGACCAACGTTTGTCCCGCTTGAATGCCAGCAGCTCGAAGTAAAGGCGCTGCACATCCAGCAACGCAATGTGAGTCGGCTTTAGACGCTGGACCTTGGCACCCGTGTTCTGAACGCCCTTCTTGTCAGTTGCGAATAGTCCAACCTGGGGATAGAAATCCAAACTTACTCTTGGCGGATTGCAAAAGTAGTCAATCTCAGTCGGCTGCAAGTCTCCTGGCGCCTTCAGTACCACTTGTTCGGCGAGTTCCTGAAATGCCGTACCGGAACCGCCAATGGCCTTATTGGCAATGCTTTCCTTCACACGCACGACATGAAGATCCTTGCGCAGATCCTTCATCGGTTTCAGCGGAAGCACGAATTCTTCCAGGCCTTCGTTAACCGGAATCTCTTCGTCTTCCAGCTCTTTCCGGAACTGAGCAATGTAATCAGCCTTCACCCCGAAAATGTTCAGTGTCTCCATGACACCGATGTGTTCAGGCCGTTCTATGCCGGCCTCTCTCAATCCGGTTACCAGCTCGGCAGAGCGCTTCAGCGTTGTTTTCCAACCCTTCAGCCGCACACCACGGCCGAAAAGCTGAATGATCTGGGCGCCCTCATTTTTGCCAACGTTCATCAACGTCATGTTGGAAACGCGCCAACTGCTCCAACCCTCGGTGAACTTCTTCGAGCCCAGCAGTAGGTTGACCGGCGAGCCGTCGGTATTGATGCCATGGAACAGGCTTTCGCTAAAACGAGAATCCTGAGTGAACAGGTCGTGCTTCTCGCAGAGTTTGACCAGCTTTGCGTCATCGCCCACGTTGATGACACCAAACGGCGTGTCTGACGTGCCAGCTCGAAGCGCAATTTCACCGGAAATCCCGGTAATGTTTTCGATGTGGAGGCGCCCACCGCTGCTGTGGAACACTCTGTCTAGCAGGTCGTGGTAAAGCGTATCCCCACTTTCGCCAAGCTCTTTCAGGTAATTGAATCGGCCATGCAACAGATCGGCACCACCCTTGGCGACCATGCCGCGCTTCAGCAGGTAATCAATCGCGGCGACCGTTTCTTCCTGCTTGTGCAATACCTGGTCGATAAACGCCAGCACCTGAACCGTATCGGAAGCTTCACCGCTGGATAGCCCGGCCGTCACTTTGGAACTGACGAACACCCACAGGGGCCTCTCCAGGTTGAAGGGCTTGAAGCGGGCACCTTGTTCTTCGAACAAACGCAATTGCTGGTAGTAGCTCAGTAACGAGGCAACCAGATATCGAAATTCATCCTGGGCATTGGGATTGGCTTGCAGGTTCAGAATCTGAGACTGCTTACCGTAGCCATCCCCGTAGAAATGTCGGTAGGAGTAATCGAACAGAATGGCCTTGGTATAAGTCTGGCGCAGGTTCTCGTGTTTGGAGCCTGACTGGGCAAACGTAGCGGAGTATTCGAAGGAAAAACCCAACGAACACAATTTTTGCCGGTAGTCGTACCAGCTGCCACCACCACTGGCCGTGCCCCGGTGGCCCTCGTCTACCAACAACAAGTTGCGAGAGCCAAAAGAGTCGACCGCTACCGTTTTCTTCTTCTCGCTATCGCGGAGCTTGTTGATGTCGATAACAATCACATCCTGGGCAAACAGGTCACCACCACGCGCAGAGAACTCGCTGGCCCTGATGCCAGATTTCTCCAGGTCACCCAGGTGCTGCTGCGTGAGCCCCTCGTTGGGAGTCAGCAAAATGATCTTGTTGATATCCCCGGCTTTGCCATACCTTTGCAGGTAAAAGCGATACTGCAGAATGTTGGCATGCATGATCAGAGTCTTGCCGGACCCGGTCGCGCTCCAATAGGCCACCATGTTGAGCTGCGGCCATAGATCATCGTCCGGGTTCAGCAATTCCAGGGGCTTATGCTTAAAGCCCTGCTCCACAATCCAGTGCTCATTCCAACGCTCAATCTGATGGTTGAGGGCTTCCAGTAGCTCATCCGGTTTAGTGAACAGATAGTCGAGGTAGATCTCGGTAAACAACAGCGTCAGGTACTGGAAGTACTTCCATTCAATTGGCTCCTCACCAGAAGCGAGGCGCGCGTTATTGATAGTATCCGTCAGCTGCTTAATCCGGCGGTCGTACTCCAGCAGTTGCTCATCGCTCAGCGTGGCATTTTCGTTGAGATTCTCCCGGATTCTCTGGATCAGCAGGTGCTCTCCCTCGGCATTTCGGCCACTGGTTTCGCCAATCAACTGGAAACGGTCCCGGAACGCCTCAAGCGTTGGCGCCTCCCGGTTTCCCAACTCAAACTGCCCACTGAGAGAATCGAAGCCGAACAAAGAGAACAACCACTGGTTCAGCACCAGGTGATGGCGGAAGGGCAACGTCTGTTTGCTGCCCTTGGCGGATTTCCGTGCTGCCATGATATTCCCCTTAGTGAACCGCTTCGGTGTCGGCGAACATCAGCCGATGGAACGCTTCTTCAATCAGCTGGATACGCGCCTGCTCCATGGGCTCACCCTTGCGGGACCGGGGGATACTGATATTGTGGTCACCGTTTACATACAGCACGTCGATCTCGTCGTCCTGGCTTTCGGTCATGCGAATAGAGAGCTTCTCGATCAGTACCGCATCCAGCACGGCATTGTCCTTTTGGATGCCATCGGCCTCTCCATCAATAACCGACGGCAGGTTTCTCCATACCACCAACACCTGCTGCCCTGCCCGATTCGTGCCGTAGACGGTTCGGAACCACCACTTGCCGGTTTCACTACGTTTGACCTTCGCCTGCCAGCGACCGTATTCGCCTTGGTTCAGCTCAGCCTCGAAGTGAATTGGTGCAGCGATATGCTCTACCTTCAAACCCAGCAGATAGTTGAAGGTTTCCAGCAAATCGACATTTATAGACCGAGTTTGATCACTATTAGAAGCGCAAACTTTAAGCTCGTAATGATCTGGCTTCCAGAACTTCCTAGCATTAAGAAGGGAGTTAGATTCCCGTGATTCAACTTCAAGCATGTAATTCAAAAAATACGCTTCTCGGGCAGCTTGAGCCTGAGGCGTTGACAGCTCGCCAAAGATCTTTTGTTGATTTGGCAACTTGGTTAGAGACAAGTTGTTGAGAGAATCTTCATAGCTTTCAAGTCGAAGATATTTGAAGAGCTGTGACATGGATTCGAATGTGCCATCTTCCGATAGTTGAGGCATTCCACCTTTCCAGCGTGCAGAATACGACACCTTTTTCAACCTAGGAATAATAACAGTATCGAAATGCTCTCCCATCTCGATCAAAATATATTTACGATTTCCGCCATCGATTCTGTTTTTATCAATGACCGCATGGCCAGTGGTTCCTGATCCGGCAAAGAAATCAAGGACTTTAGCATCCTTTTTGCTTCCACCAGAAATATGAACAGTGTCCTTAACCGCATGAATTGATTTTGGGTAGGAAAAAGCCATCTTTCCGAATAAATCCTTAATCAACGCTGAACCATGCTCAGTTGCCGAATACTTAGCGTCAAACCAAGAAGATACTGATACTACACCGTCATCATTTGGACGCCTCTTGTAATATACATAGTCTTTTCCTGATCGATCCTTTCGAATACCAATTAGATCTGGTGATGAAGCGACTTTCGAATTCTCCCACCTCCACGTCTTTTCATCCCCTTGGTCGTTAATCGGCCAAACAACTGAATCAGAGGGCTCTGGATCTTCAGTAACGACCCATGACTTATCTTGCTCTTCCCAGTACATTTCTGGCACGTAAGCCTTTTCATGTCTGATATAGATTGGATAATAAAGTGCGCGCCTTGCGTTTCGATCAGAGTTCGAGCCTTCTCTTCTTAAATTTCTCCATTCAAAGATTCCAAACTCATCCTTCTCGCTGAACCGTGACAGCTGAGCATCGGTCGGGGGCAGTCTACTTATATTAGACTCATCACTCTTTCCTACAAAAAGGTTGTACTCATGCGAAACAGAGTATCCGGTCTTGGTCGGTCGACCTGAGGGGTTAGACCGGATAGAAAACACTCCCAGGAGCTCCGACCTAAAGACAGACTCTAATAGAAATGCGAGCTCTTTTTGCTGTTCATCATCTATAGCTGACGCCAAAACACCATCACGACGCATCAAATCTCTTGCTAACTGAAGTCGGTCATTCATCAACGACATCCAACTTGATGACTTATATCCATTTTTATACATTATGGCACTGGCATCAGTGTTATATGGCGGATCTATGTAAATGCACTCGACTTCTGACGCATATTTCTCCTTCAAGAAAGACAGCCCTTGGAAGTTTTCTGCATTGATCAGAACTCCATCACACTTCTCGTCAATTCCCTCAACAAAATCAATTAGACTCTGTTTAAAAGAGTTATCAAATTTTGCAGTATCGACCAAAAGGTACCGGTATTTCGGATTATCAAGAATACCTGAATAACCTTCTTTTTCTAAACACTTCCGAAGATCGGTCAAATCGACCTTATAGAGATCTTCCCACTCTTTTAATTGATCACCATTCTTAAAGATCTCTGCTAGAAGACTGTCATTGCCAGCAAGTATATCTAACGTCAAACAGTAATTAGTTTCGGTTACGAACTTCTTTTTCAACCACAGTTTCTTCTGAAAGTTCTCCAACTGCGCAAGGAAAGCGATGATCTTCTCTCCAAGCGAACGAATCACTTCAATCTTGCTGACCAATGGGGCGAGTCTTGCCGTGTCATTTTTTAAAGAGGCGATATCCTCCCAATCTAGGAGTTCATTCTTGATGTAAAAATCCAGCTCCCGGGTTAAAAATCCGGCGAGATCTTTGTGGATGAAATAGTCAAACGTGTTCTTTTTGGTGTAGTTATTCAGTTGCCCAGCCAGCATCGAATAATCAGCCTGGCTGCCATCGGCTTTACGGTAAGGCTTTGCAAGCGCACTCTTCCAGGGCTCGGGCAAATCGCAGTCTGACCCCCAAAACCTTTCTTCAGCAATTGCTCTGAGGGCATCCTGTGTCGGCGGTTTCTTCTGGGCCGCAGCTGTCGCCTTCTTCTTCTCGGCTTCCGTCCAGTCGCTTTCCGTTGCCGGCCGAAACACGAACCGACATTGCAGTTCGGTGTGCTGGTCACCGTACTCGGTTGCTTCACCTGTGATCAGCTCAAATGGGTTCTCTACGTCCAGCACGAAGACTCGGCGACTATCACCTGCTTCTTTATTGTTGTCCTTGGCACCGGCTTCCGCGTCCACCAGCTTGAAATGGACACGCATGGGGTCTTCGCCAGGGCCAGCATCCGGGTTCAGTCGGAAGCTGTAATCCCGCAAGGTCTCGCTGCTTTTAATGTAATACTGGTCTTTGTTGGCCCAGTGCAGCACTACCTCTTCGCCCTGGTAGGGAATCGCGTAGGTGCCGTCTTTATATACCCGGCGCGACAGGAAGTCGCCCTCGTTGTAGTAACGGTTAAAGAAGGTCACCAATGCGTCGTAGACTTCGCCCTCTTCTCGCGCGAGATCAAATCCACCCTGCAACTGCTGCTTGAGTTCCTGCACCTTGGGAATTGCGTCTGGGTCCATACCCAGGCCTTTCGCGCTCTTGATGTGCTCTTCCAGTTCGGCTTCAAGCTGTGCCTGATCCTGGCTGGCGTATTGGCTGAACGCTTCCTGAGTGATTCTCGGCAAGTCCTGCTCGATAAACCGATTAATGTCATCCTTACGGGCATGCATAATGCGATAGAGCCCAAAATCCAGTTCCGGCTGATTGAGCTGGAACATTTCGCGCAAAAGGTCGGCAAATTTCTGTCGACGTTGCTGGGCTTTTAACTGCTGTGTCGCGTTACTCATGGTATTCCCTGTTTAAAGATCAAACTTGGCAGGTTGGGGGGTAGATTCAGGCCAATTCGACGAGGCTTGAAACCCAAGCGTTAAATCTGGGGCACTGGTTGCGCACCGCATCCAGTGATTGTTCAAGTATTACCGGGCCGTGGAGCTTTTTGTCGTAGGCGGCAGCCAGGCCTTTAATTCGGCGGGAAGGGCAGGTTTCATAGCCGTCATTTACATTTTCGGCACCGCCTGCTGTTGTGACGATTTGCCTCAGCTGTTCGGCTAGGCCATTTACGCCAAGCGTATTCTCCGCATGGTCTGGCGCGGCCAATACCAATGCCTCGAACTCGTATAGCTGCACGTATGGCAGCAGCAGATGTTGTTGCCCAGGTTCCAGGAGTTCTTTAATGGAATGCTCAACGGCTTCCACGCCACCCTCTGGGCGTTTATGAAAGCCGTAGTAGTCGTAAAATGTGGTCACGTAATCAAAGGCCGGGATCAATCGTTTCAGCTCGTTACCGATGCGATCCAATGATACCTTGCCGCGCATGTCTATCGGGCTGGCAAAGATGCCATGCTGGCTCAAAAAAGGAGCGAGAACCCTGGTAACAAATTCCCGCTCCGTCGCACCCTCAACACTGACTCCAAGCCTGATCATAGGGGCGTGCCTCCAAGCAGGTTTTTCTCCCACAGGTCGCCCAGGCGATAGTCTTCAAGCCAGGACTCAAACGCTTCAGGTTCAAGCCGCCGGAACTGAGAGTTGTTGTCCCTGTGCTCTACCACAATCACGTTTTCTGGCTGAAACTCGTTGGCAAGCGTTACGGACTGGGTTGAAGCAACAATCTGCGTGTTCTCACTGGCTGACCGCAGCATGGAGCCCAGCAGCTGGATAGCGTACGGGTGCAAACCCAATTCCGGCTCATCCAACAGGATCACCGACGGCAGTTTTGGTTGAAGCAGCAGTGTTGCGAGGCAAATAAAGCGAAGGGTTCCATCAGACAAGGAATGGGCATCAAAATAAGCATCGTTGCCCTTATGCTTCCAACGGAGCCGGATTTTGCTGTCGTTGTGGCGATCGGGCTCCAGGATGAAGTCGTGGAAAAACGGCGCCGCGCGCTGAACGGTCGTCACAATGCGCCGGTATGCCTCTGGTTGGTGCTCCTGCACGTCAAACAGAAAAGCTGCGAGGTTTTCCCCTTGCTCTCTCAAGCGTTCGTTATCCATGACTTCACAAGGCTGCTTCACCAGAGCCGTTTTGCTTGTGTCATGGAAGTGATAAACCTTCCAGTCTTCGATATACCCTGCAACATGGCCAGCTATAGTAGCGGTGCTAGGCTTCGGCAATCCTGACTCCGAGGAGCCCGGCTCGGCCAGGGTCCTCCGTTTGACCCCGCCATCATAGCCAATCTTATTTCCGTCAAAACGACAGATTTCAGACTGGAAGACCAAACGCCCGTCGTTAGTTGGAATCAGCTCACAGCCGTATGAGTTTGGGTCAAACCTCAAATTGGCTGAAAGTAACGGCGTTTGCTTCCGACCAAAATGCAAAACGGCATCTGCTCCCCCCTGCTCTGCCACATAGAGCTGGAGATCCTTCTGGAGCAGCTTGTTCATGAATCGGAAGAAGTTGATGAAGTTGGACTTCCCGGCACCGTTAGGCCCAATCAGGACGTTGAGCCGGCCAAGGGGCAGGTCCATTTCCTTAATTGAACGAAAACCGCTCAGCTTGAGATGGTTCAGATAACCTAGCTTGGGCATGATTAACCTTTCCCGTCAGATACCTACGTCCAGTACGGACAACTCGACCTGGCCAGCTAGTCTGGCTTGCCGGTAGATCAAAAATGGGCGGGATTCTCCCACAAATGCCGGGGTAATCTCTAATTTGTTTTGATATTGATTTTATTCCAGGCGCCAGCGAATGCGAAACAGATGATGAGAGCTGCTGCTTTGATGCATTTGCTTTTCCAGGGCCTCAATCAAAGCATCTCGGCGCGCTTCAATCTCATCCTCTACGTCAAATATTTCCTGTCGCTGCCTGCGCTGCAACCGACTCAAACGCTGTAGCTCCTCTTCGGCGTGCTTCTGCTGCTCAACACTCTCGGCCAGTCTAGCCTGCCGTTTGGCTTCTTTGATTCGTGCCCGGGTATCCTCTAGCTTTTGTTCTGCGCTCAATAATTGATCATCCGCCCAGGCTTCAAGCTTTGAGCGTTCCCGCTGAAAGTATTGGTTGTTTTCGTCCAACAACCGGCTGAGCCGAGCGTCCAGCTGCCGAGTAACCGTTTCAGTCAAAAGACTATCGGGCTGAAGAGCAAGCCCATCCGAGCTGCTGGACAAAGCCTCACCTTGCAACCGGAAGATGAGCTCGCACTGCTCTTCGTCCAGCAATGTTCCACCATCGGTGATTGCGGTAAAGACCAGATGCTCTTCCTGCTGAAAGCTTTGCAGCTCCAGGAGATTGAGCTCTAGCCATCCAGATTTTTCCGGTAGGTGCTGGAGCGCGGAAAGCTTCGCTTCGTGCCCGGAAAGGTTGAACACCATTTCGGTAACCGGCGTTTCCAGTCTGCGCCCGGTGTCCAAAACATACTCACCTAGCGGGTGGCTCAAGCGGTAGAGGTGGGCATGCTCTGATGGCTTCTCGCCTTTGCGAATCAATTCATAAGCTCCAGAGGGCACCTTAGCCAAGGGGCTTTCTTTCAGATTAAACGCAAGGCGGTTTTCATCAAAAGTGGCGAACCGAGCCAGCTGATGACGGGTCAGCTGCCAAAACAAACGACTTACTCGATCCAGCTGTTGCTCCGCACGCTCGCGCTGAATTTTGAGCAGGTCGTGAATCTGGGCATCAAAATGTTCCAGGAGCTTTTCCTGGGTCTCCTGCATCCTTTGATTGATGTTTTCTTCCAGTTCCTTCTGGAGCTCATTAAAGGCCCGCTCTATCTCTGACTGAGAACGGCACGTGTCATAGATAGCTGCAATGCGCTTCTCAAAATCGACACCGGACTCAATTCTGCCCAACACTTCATCCGACGCACCAAACAGGCCATCGAACAAATGGAATTTATCGCTTAACAGTTCCAGTACCCGCCGATCTGCTTCGTTCTTCTGGTTGAGAAAGTTGATGACAACTACATCAAACTTTTGACCATAACGGTGGCACCGGCCAATACGTTGCTCTACACGCTGAGGGTTCCACGGTAAATCGTAATTAACCACCAGGCTGCAGAACTGTAGATTTACGCCCTCTGCCGCCGCTTCGGTCGCGATGAGTATTTCTGCGTCATCCCGGAAGTGATCAATAATTGCCGTTCGACGGTCAACCGCCGGACTTCCGGTGATTTGATCAGAACCTTCATTCCGGGCTAACCAACGCTTATAAATTGCCTGTGTCGTCGCTGAGTTATTGGTCCCGCTAAACGTTGCGACCTTGCCAAGGTAGCCATGGCGCTCCAGGAATTGCAGCAAGTATTCCTGGGTACGCCGGCTTTCTGTGAAAATTACAGCTTTACGTTCAGCGCCCATTTCAGTCATGTGACTGAAGCCTTGCTCAAGGGCATTCAGCAAGGCCTCGGATTTAGCGTCTTCCGTAATCTTGTGAGCCAGATCCAAATACTGTTCCAGCTCCGCAATTTCGCCACGGAGACGATCCAGTTGTATGGGCTCACCCTGCTCTTCAACATCAGCCTCGTATACACCTTCCTCATCAGCTGCTTCATCAAAGAAGTCGTCTTCGACATCTTCACTGCCGATTAGTTTTTCCAACCAGTTGTCTTCATCTTCCTGCGCTTGCTCCAACCGCTTCAGCCGGTCGATCATGGTCTCTAGGGTGTTGATAATAGCGCTGGTGGAAGAGGCAAGGAGCTTCCGGACTACCAAAGTAACCAGGTGGCGCTGTTGCAGCGGAACGCCGTAACTGTTTTCCCGCTGAAGGTAGGCTGACACAAGATGGTACAGCCGCAGCTCATCTTCCGACGGGGCAAAAGGTATGGTGATCGCGCGCCGCTGGGTATACCGAATGTATTCCAGAACCTGTTTGCGCAATGTCCGCTTGGTGAATTCTTGAAGTCGGTCTTTCAGCCCCTCCAGATCTTCTCCACCACGGAGGTACTGCCGCCGGAAGCTGAGCGCATCACCGAATAACTGGCTGTCGATGACCGTTGATAGGCCGTACAGCTCCATGAGCGAGTTTTGCAGGGGCGTGGCTGTCAGCAGCAATTTGTTGCAGGCACCAAACGCCTCTTTGATAGCCTGGCCGGTGCGGTGGCTCTCCCGATGTGCGTTACGGAGTTTGTGGGCCTCGTCGAATACAACCAAATCCCACGGCGTAAGCCGTAATTTATCCGACATTTTGGCGGCAAAGTTATAGGAAATAACGTTGACGCCAGGTTGATCGAACGGATCTGCGATCCCTTGCTTCCGCAATTCCTTGTAGGTGCGCGCATCTAGCACCTGCGATGGCAGATGAAACTTTTCTGCCAGTTCGTTCGCCCATTGCTTACGCAGCGCCGCCGGGCATACCACGATCAACCGCCGTCTACGTTCTGCCCAGTACTGAGCCAGCACCAGGGCTGCCTCGATGGTTTTACCCAAACCCACCTCATCCGCCAGAATCACGCCTTTCACCAGAGGGTTCTGTAGAGCGAATAACGCAGCGTCAATCTGGTGAGGGTTGAGATCTACCGAAGCATCGAACAACGACTGAGTGAGACGACCAACATCACCACCACGGCGCTGCCTGGTGAGCTCATAGGCGAAATACTTGGCGTGGTAGTCCGTTATGGTCATGAGTTACTTCCTTTTTTGGAGGCGCAAGCAGTTCCAACTGTAGCCTGCTACAGGCAAGAATTAAACTCACTACTAGGGGCAACCTGCGTTACCCCCTGACTTCAAACTTGCAGCGTATTTGTCAAAAGCTGAAATCATCGCGTTCTCGTGTTTTTGAGCGAAGGTATCGCCCCAGGTCTCGTGCCTGTAGATCACGCTCATCTTCAGCGAATCCACTGTCGATTTGTTGTTGTTAATGAACCTTTGCCGTTTTTCGTTGAAAGGCAGGTTACTGTATTCGGAATTCAAGCCTCGAGAGACAAGCGCTAGATTGCCGAAGCGATGCAGCATTTTCTCCACGCGGTTGTCGTCCTGCTTTAATGGGTTTTGGGGAGAAATATGCTCAACAGAGTTCTTGGCTGTGAAACGAAAGTCACGCCATCCGGCATTTTCGTTCCGATACAGGTACCAAAGAACAAATTCCAACTTATAGAACCAATAGTGCCGAAATTCGACACCATGTTCCTTCCTGAGCTCTTCTTGGTGGTTCAAGGCATAGCGTGACCAGGGGTTGTCCAGAAATGTTCTTGTCCGCTCAATCAGGCTTCCCTCTATGGTCGATCCAAGAAGGTGGATATCGAGGTGTCGGAGGTATTCATAATAATTTTCTGCTTCTTGCGGATCTGCATGGATAAAGTTCAGCAAGGGAGTGATCCAGTAGTGGGTCGTGATTTCCTGCGAGTGATAAAGCATGCTCTGGAGCAAGCCGAATCCTTGTTGCTTCTCGCTTTCCCGACCACGGCTCAAACTAAGCGCTCCGTCGCTTTTGCTTAAACTGAGCGGGCTGATCATGTGGATCTCTTCATCACCACGGTCGACCCATTTGATGAAATGCTTGTCAAAAAGGTAGCGCAGCTCCCAGAGCAACTTGATGAAGGAGCGGCAGCGTTCGGCCTGTTCGATGTCCGTCCCATCATAGAAGAAGTGCGTTTCAAACAGTTGCAGGAGCTCCCGATCCAAAATGCGCGGCAGATCCGGCCGCCCCTCACGGACCAGCCAGATACGGAGAGCATGCTGCAGAAACATTGGGAAGCCCACGATGCTCCGCATCCATGTCGTTCCCTCCTGGCGCTCTCCCTCATCCGTATTATCTAACTCCCCGCACTCCTCATGAGAAATCAAAATCTCGTCCAGCCCGAGGGCATCGGCCGAACCCTGATCTTGGACGGTGGCATCGAGCCGTTTGAGTACCGCCACAGCCTTAGCCAGGGGCTCGGCATCACGAACCATCGCACCCGCATCGCAGAGCTGCGCAACGTCCTTAGCGCTTAGCGGGGAGTTGGCCGCCAATCCGCGTTCCACAAACTCTCCCATGTCGGCGCAACTGTCCCATAAAATGGCATAAGCCTGACGCTCCTGGTCTGAGAGGGCGTCCAGCATCCGAGCCTTGAGAATCTCGTGGTGCTGGAGTTGCACGCCACGATTGTTGATCACCTCGAATAGCTTGTTCAGATCGGTCTCGGTGGGAACCACGGTAAAGACCAGCTTAACCTTCTCGAAAACATAGCGACTGAGTCCCGCCAGATGCTCGTCCAGGCTGACACCGTCGGGAAGGCTTCGGCGTTTGAAGAGCGCCTCCATGGTCGCAACGGCCTCCCGCATCTTGCTGGTTTCCCTCGCTGCTTCACTCTCCTCATCGTGCCCGATGAAAACCAAAGACCTCAGGTAACGATTGACCGTCGGGCGGATGGCAAAGCCCAGACGCGGGAGAATCTGTCGACCCTCTTTGACCGTCAGAAAAGGTTCAAGCGCCCCGCGCCAGACATGACAAAGCATCCACAGGGTAGTAAAACGTTGCTGCCCATCGATGAGCTCAAACTTCCGTCCATGATTAGACGGCTGCTCGACTACCAGTGTCCCCCCCAAGAAAAACAAGTCTTCATCCCGCTCGTAAGCGTTGACGAGGTCATCAAGCAGGGTTTTTACCTGGTCACTTCCCCACACGTAGAGGCGCTGATAGATAGGCACATTGAAAGTCCAGGTCTCTTCCTTTTCAACGATCTCTGCCAGGCTGATAATTTGCGAGTCATACGCCATGGCTGACCTCCTCCTGATCCATGTTTACCAGATTCTCTATCCATTCAGCTTTTCCCTTCAGGCTAGTGGATGGCGTCTGGAAATAGCTCAATACCGCCCGCTTATAGCGCCCCTGCACGCCTTTTCCGGTTTCGATCTGCTCGTCAGCATAGATCCTGTCATGTCGATGGTGTCGCTTCAGGTGCCCTATGACTTGATCAGGGAGATAGGCCCCAGCGATAACGTCAAGGAGGTTGAGCGCATCATCGCGAAAAAAATTCTTCGCCGCTTCGTGACGCACCTGCTGTTTCACGAGTCGTATCGCTCCGAGCGCGTGTTCATACCAGAGTGCAAATTCCCACAACCGCTCCTCGCCAAATTGATCCGCATACATCAGTGCCCCAAGGACGAAGATTTCCCTCAGGTATATGGAGTTCGCCCCCATGAGCTCCGTATAGATGTTTTGAAAATTACGCCGCTCTGCTGAATTGGTCTCTTCTGCCAACAACCAGTGGAGCAAGGCACCATACTTCTCCGCATAAAGGAAAAAACCGATTCCTCTATGCACCGGCTGGCGAATAGCAAACGGCAGATCGGCCGCATTCTCGCTCAGGGTGATCGGGTGAGTCTGGATTTGCCGTTGTCCGCCCTCACCAAGCCGAAGATGAGTGCCCAGGCGATTCTGACGGGAACGGTAGAGCGGAATGCCATCTTCCGGGCCGGTCAGCGGCCAAGTATCTTTTTGGAAAGCCTCCATTAGCGCGTCATGGCCACCAGGTGGCAATTGCTTGCCGGTCCAACACCTTGCCCGCCACAGAAACAGGTTGAACAGTCGCGGAGCGGAGTCCTTGACCTCCGCCTCCGTGCCGAGTGCAGTGCGGCTTTGCTGGACTTGCTCCCAGCCGCTGGCACACAGCGTTTGCAGTCGCTCCCTCGCATCACCCTCTACTGCACGCAGGTGATAAGCTTTGAGCAAATCGGTCGCATGCAAGGGCACACCCCGATTGTTCTGTGTGTCAAAGAAGGTAAAGGCCAGATCTACCCGATCGACTTCGATAATGGTGAAGCGAATCCGTTTAAAGATCTCTTTGCCGGGTTTTCGCAGATGCTGAAAGGCTTTTGCCGCCGAGCGAATACGGCGCGCTGATCGCGAAGAATACGTCATGGCAAACTGTTCCGGCAGGGAACCCGTTAGTTGACGATACAGGATGCTCAGAGCCGTCAACCGTTGCTGTCCGTCGATAATAAAGCGCTTGCCCTTCGCAGAACTGCGGTGAACCAGCACCGTGCCCACGTAATAGGGCGGAGCCTTCTCACCCAGCTCCTCGTAAGCCACGAGGTCCTCCGCAAGCTGCGTTACCTTCTCCAGGTCCCACACAAAGCCTCGCTGGTAGGTATCGACTGCCACCGGTAAAGAAGATTCATCAAAGAACTCGACGAAACTTCGCACGCTTACTGTAACGGGACTAGACTCAGCCACTGGCAATGCTTCCTTCGGGGCGCTTTCGAAAAATCTCCCGCCATGCTTTCAGTGACTCGATATCGGCTCGCAACTCATCTGCCTCTGGAATAAAAACTGGCACCTCCGATGACTGACTATGCTCGTAGCAGGAATACTTGGTCATCATGTCATCAATAAGCTGACAATCTTCATGACTAATCAACGGCAATGGGGCTAACCGATTGTCCGTCGTAACACTGCGACGATGACGCCTCACAACTTGATTTAGTAGATCGTCTTCAACAGTCCGCTCCAGCAATTTTCGGAAGTCACTGCATATACCTTGAGCTAACCCCCTGTAAGCTTCAGCCCCTGAGGTTTCACCTACCTTCCTGGCTTCATCAAGCCTTTGTAATAGGATGTTGTTGGCTTTCTTGGTATTGGCATTCCATACCGCTTGATGCGCCGGATGTCCTGCAGTACCAGAAAAGGACTCTATACAAAGCTGCTGCAAGTGATCGCTTTTCCAAGCATCACCAACCTTCTTGGCAGCATCTTCCATCGCTCCGTACAGTGATAGCCGATGAGTAAACACAAGCACTTGCCGCGTTTGCGCCAACTCAGCGAGCCGCACGGCTACATGCCATTCGTAATCATGATCAAGGGAAGAAATTGGATCGTCGAAGACAAAGGGAGCCGCATGAGGCTGCTCTACGACATCCGCGAGAAACGCTGCCAGCCCCACGATTCGGCGCTCGCCCTCGCTTAATACTGACTCTGGAAGATCACGCCCCGTTTGCGCGCCCTTCAACCGAAGCTTGTGGAGCGATTTGCCTTTTGTTGTTCGCGATTTGCAAAGCTCAACCTTTATCCGGGAGGCACCCAAGGCTTTCAACTCGCGATTAAAGCGTTCTACGAACATCTGAGTAATAACCTGCTCGCCAATTTCCCCCGCCTTGCGCGAAATACCTTGGGAGTTAGTGGATCGCTTCCAGTTTTCGTAGATCGCCACTTTACGAAGTCGCTCAAGCTCGGTGCGAATAGCTGCAGCCTGCTGCGCGGTCCATTTTCGAGCTTCGAGGTTCAGCATTTCTTGGGCGGCTTGGGCGCGATCAAAGTGTTTTCCGTCTTCATCGTGCTGCGCGGCTTCACGTTCAAGTGCTTGAGCCCGATTGCTCAATTCCTCAATGATATCGGTCGGCCAATCCACCGGTTCTACATTGCCTTTGGACTCATGGTCCAAAAGAGCAGACCGCGTATTGGCGATTTTACGCCACAACTCCATGAGCCTTCTTTGCCACGGACCGTCGCTCAATCCGGCCGCCTGACAAGCTGTTACAGACTGTTCCTCTGTCAAGCCCAAGGGCAGTTCGGCCAAAGCCTGTCGATAGGACTCTTCTGCCGCCTTAGCTTCGGTCTCTAGCCGGCCTTGCACGAAACTTTCAAAATCCATTAACCGCTGCTGCGCTTGCTCCCCCAGTTCCTGATGACACAAAACACATCGTGCATCGTCTGTTACGGGGTACTGTTGTCCAGGATAGGCGGTTTGAGAATAAATTCGTGCTGCTTGCCATAAGGAGCGCCAAGTGTCCGTGCCGACGCCGTCCAACTCGGCAGACTCCACCTTAGACGCCTCTTTAGCCATACGACGTTTATTAGTTGCGTCAGCTCTCAACGACCGTATCGAATCAAGGCGGTCTTTGCCGAATGCAGTCACGACAGATTTGAGCTTCGACAAAAGTTGATTGATCTGCTGCTTAGTATTCCGTTTATTGCGAGCTAATTGTCCTGGATCTGCTGTTTTTAAACGCTCCACCAACTGATCCAGAGTTGTCTGGTCGTGTGGCTCCCATTGAATGATGGGTTCTATATCTGCCTCGGCTGTGGTCGATTTTAACCCGCGATAAGCAGCGCCTGCCTGCGTTGCCGAATATTCGTTAGGCAACCGTGGCAGCATACTGACTAGGGCTTGCTGCTCAGATTGAAGTTTCTCCTTGATACGGTTGCATACACTGACCAGCTCCTCAAAAAGAGCAACGGAAGGAGGCGTGTAGGTGGCTGCGGTTTCCTCCGTGAGATACGCAACGGCAGTTTCGGCGTCGAAAATATCAACAGACCGAAGCGCATCAATCGGTGCGCTATTCGCTGGCCATTCGATATCGCTTGCCACCCCATTTTCAGAATAGCTAACCTTACAACGACGCTCAGCAGGCGGGGCTTCGAACACATTGGGCTTAAGGTCGTCTGCTTGTGGTTTTCCGCAAACTTTCGTTAGTAGGCGCGTGTAACCGGACTTGCCTGAGCCGTTATGCCCATAGATCACACACAGATTCCCCTTACCGAAGTTCAGAGGCTGCCTGGGTGCAAGATTTTCAATTCCGCTAACGTCGCCGATCTCAGTGAGTCGCAACTCCCCGGCAGCGGTTGCATGAGTGGCAAGGCCACCGAATTGGCGGTGGTTTGTAACCGCCTGTCCCTCAGATGTTTTGAGATAGGCGACCATCTCATCTAGCTTCGCGTCGGATAGACATCCATCAGTGAGCAGTGTCTCAGTTGCTTGTTGTAGCCAGTCTTGCTGACCATGGAGCCACTTGATAATCGTTTCATTTACATCAGGCATAAGCTGCTTCCTCCCTGTATAGCTCTCAAAGTCGTTCCCGATCAGTCAGTAATTGCTTCATGGCAGCTTAAAGCCGCGCACTTTACTTTACGCCCGACTTTCCGACGCCAGAAATGCCTGTGAGGCTACCATATTCCGGGCAGCCGCTGACTCTCAACCCCGGCGGGCTATCCTTTTTACAGTTGACTCCATCTCCTGCAGCGCCCTCTTCTTGCTGGGAGTCGATGGAATCACGACCATTTCCGGAGACTCTGGAGGCAGCAATTTCCCATGTTTTCTACCCTGCTTGAATCTCCAGCCATGGCGAACCAGATGTTTCGCGAACCGATTAATGTCCTTATCTGATGAGAACGTCATTCGGCACCCCCGGCTTCACCGACATACCGAGCAACAAATCGATCAGCATTAAAACTGATCTGTTCAAAAGCCTTCGCCACACCAACATCAAGGATGGGCTGGCTATATTGGTACCCAGCGTCGCAGGGTGAGTTCTGAAAAAAGCGGCCCTGAGGATCAACCATGATGTAGGATTCAACCATGTCCGGGTTGTCCTCAACTACCGTAATTCTGCGATGACGCTGCTGATGGCGCTCAACAAAAGATCCAAACTGCTCATCACTAACTGTCATAGATTGATCAATTACCGGCAGTGCTCTCAGGATCTTCCACTTATCCGGTCGCAGTAGCGTTACCAGGTCCGAGAAATCATCCCGCCAGTTCACCCTATTTATCACCGTATTGAGTTTGATCTTGATTGCCGGATTTCTCTCTCTAATCGCCTCGACAGAACTCTGTAGCTGCCTGATATCCAGAAACGATCCTTGCGAATTCACGCGGCCAATGAGCTGATTATTAAAGGCATCAGCCGAATCAATGCTGATACCAAGGACTTCTAACCCCGGGCCGATTCTGCGAGCCATTCGTTCTGTAAGGAGCGACCCGTTCGTTATCAGCGAGGCCTTGAGTCCAACCCTACTAGCGAGTTTGACAGTCTCTTCGACCACAGAGGGAAACAACAGGGGTTCGCCGCCCGCGATATTCAACCGGGTATTCGACCAGGCCATTTTCCATGCCAACGGGTTCCGCGAATTGATCGGATCAAAGAACTCCCGGAGCTCTAACAACAACTTATGTATCTGGTATTCTTGCCGAATAAGATCCCTCGCCGATTCATGGCGCTGCCAGTGCGCGTAGCAGTAGCGGCAGGAATAGTTGCAGGCTTCCGTCAGGTGCCAATTGATAACCAGTTGTTTCGGATTGTGAGCACTGTAGTGCAGCATTTTGACTCTCCTTCTTTGGGTGAAGAAGAGACGATAAATTTCTGCAGCACGTTGCTGGGGAAAGCGAGTTCCCACCCCCTCAAAAAAATCAAAGGATCTCTCAAGTGGCTTCAATTCCACCCATGGAATCAGTGCTGGCATTCGTTCGACAGGTATTCCAGGCTGGACCTCCCGATAAAAAACGCAAACAGCTCGAGTCGTTTCGCAAAGGCTTCGATTTCCAGCTCCAAACAATCCACGACTACACAGACGACATTCTGGCAGCACTCGGCCTCAATGCTGATCAGAGAAGGGATGCGAGAACAAACTTTGCGCGTTGGGAAACCTTGAACAATTTCCTGGAGCGAAACACCTGGGTTGGTCAAGCTGATATGCGTCAGGTTCTCTGGATGCTGGCTACCCATGTGTATGCTCCGGGGCTTGCACGGCACTTGGCCTTTTGGGATCACGAAGCTCGCACCGATGAAGGGATGCCAGGAGGCGAATTCTGGTACCTACCCTCACCATCCGACGAAAATCCTGAAATGCTGGCAATGCCAGTTCAGAAAACGTTGTACTGGCTTCTCGATCTGATGGACTGCAGCGTCGATGATCTATCAACGGTGCTGGCAGAGTCGAATACCGTATTCAGTAAAGATGGAGAAGCCGTTGCTGATGTCAAATCCATCCAAAAAACGCTGAAAAGCTGGCTCACGGACGCCCCAGTCCCGGAAATGAATACAATCGAGGCCTACTTCAATGACTCATTGACGCTCAAATTTCCGGGAGGACTAGAGCGACATGAACACTTGAGCGCTGACGAGAAGCTTGCCACGTTCATCGACTTCGTTCGTTGGAAGGGACTTTCAGAAATAGAGCTCAGCCGTCAAATTCCCATAGGCGGGCTCCAGGGCGCTGAATTATTGATGGCTGGCAAAGCCAACAGGGAAGGGAAAGAGTATGCATACTCATTGCTCTGTGACCGGTATGCACCCCCTTCAGTTTCCCTGATACGCCATAGACTTCGCATCGCCGCAGCCGCACAAGATACCTATAAGCGTTTACATCGCGCCCTACACGACGGCTCAGCAAACCTCCTTGAGACCTGTCCTCTCTCAAATAAAGCGCTGCAAGTGCTCGCGATTTTCCAAGACGTCTACAATCTGACAATTGAGTGCTGCGACCAAACAGCAACTGAAAATGCAGAAAAGTCGCTGTTTGCTCAACTACTCCAGGAAAGACGTCAGCTCCTCGCCCACACTACCTACCTAGCAGTTTTTCCGCATGAATCTGGGTTCCAACAGCTATCAAACCGGCTCAATCAATACTTTCTGAGAGCATTTCCAGAAGCCCCATTGGAAAACGAGGCCCCCTTCAACTTTCCGGAAAATGAGTTCAAAAAAACAATGACTTCAAAGATCGAAGCCATAGAAACAAGAGCGGAAGTGGAGAAGCAGACCGAGCGTTTGTTGATTGCTCAGAGCTGGGGTCAACTGCACAAAGCGATACCAGAAACAAACAACTGGATTGCTCTTAACAACCTAGCGTCGATGGATCGAGTCAACTTAACGACGAGAATGGCAGCGGCGACCCGGATGATTCAGCTCGCAGATTCGAGCACGAAAACGGTTTATAGCTACACCTGTCTTTTGGGGCAGTTCCTTAACGATCCGGATAAGCGTTGTCGTCCCGATGCTGCGGAGAGGATAGTGGAAGAGCTTTTAAGAAGGCTTCGCGCGGCCTCACCTTCAGACCGCTTCGATGCGTTCATTCTGCAATTCGAAGCGAAACACGCTTTGTCGAAAAATGATTTTTCTACAGCTAAAGGAAAGTTCGACCAAGCGCTCGACTGTTGTCGATTCAATGGGTTTGGCGAACTGCGCGGAGAAACTGCGAGGGACGCCCTTGCGGTTTACGCGGTCATGAAACCAGCCGGATTCAACGCTAAAGCGTGCGAAAAATACAAGCTGCTATTGCTTCGCTATGGTGGCGCGGAGTGGCCAGTTAAAAGCATTCCGGACACGCAAGAGATGATTGACGGTGCCGTCGAGTACTTTTGGCATAGCCTATATCAGCCATACCAAGGCTATGACAGGCTAAGTCCCGATACGGTCGGCACCTCTCAGTGAGATAAAGCCGCCTTCTGTGTAGATTTGCGACCATTCCGCCCAACGGAGCGAAACCAATACCCCTCTGCGGCAACCATCCCGGCAGGAAAAACTTAGGCCAACTCGATGGGTATTTGCTGGTTCACAGATCCAGTTTCATGTACGGGGTAGCACTGTTTTAAACAAAAAATAAATTCACCAGTACACTGACGAGTGGCCCCCGAAAGGGCCACTCGTCAGTCTCTATCCGGCTACTGAGTGCTGAGACTCCAAGTTTTTCCTGAAATTAGAGGCTACTACCGAACTGTCTGTAGAACGCCCGACTGGAGCTGCCGGATAAAACTCCTCCACAACTTCAGTCATCTCGTCCTCATCATACTCAAACAACGCATTCCCAAATCCCTTGGCAGCCGCCGCATCCAGCGCGGCTTGGTCTATGCCCTCTTCTGCCACCTGGTTGGCTATTTCCTTCGCTTTCGCCACCGCTTCCTGCAATGACAGGCCCTCCTTGATCACCAGATCCACATAGAAAATGGGCGTTCGGCGGCTCTGTGTCGTGCTTTTGCCCCGTAGCTTCAATTCCAGTGGCATGTAAGCCAACAGGCCACCCGACGCCGCCTGGTAATAGCTCAGTCGGGCCGCCAACGTCCGAATGCTGTTGTAACCCGTTGTGCGGAAGATGAAGGTGCCAAGATCGTCGTCGTCACCGATTTTCACATTCAGCCGGCCATAGGGCTTACACAGCCCTCCTTTGCCGAACTCGCAGAGCGTTGGCCCTGGGCACGGCAATGACTGCACACCGGATTGCGTCAGGCGCTTACAGGTATCGCCGTTCCCGACACACATGGGCCGCCCACTTTTGCGGTCGAACATGGTGTACTCAGCACGCAGGTTGAGATCCGCCTCGTTGAACAGCATGCGTACCGGAATGGTTCGCAGCTTGTTGTTGGGCGCGTCTTTTCTCAGCTCTTCATCCAGAGGGTGCAGTACCCAGCCATCCTTTTCCTGGATCTGGGAAGTGATGGTGAATTGATTGTCTTTTTGAGGCAGCCGGATGCCGTTCTTCTCAACGACCCGACCAATACTGATGCGCCCCAAAACGGGAGGCGTGATGGCTAACCCTTTAATCATGATGATTCTCCTGAAAAAGGGCCACGGGGCACTCGTTACACCCGCGTGGCCAAGGGGATATTAGGCATGGATCAGAAACCGGCGACTGCCCGGTTTGGTGAGGGGATACTGCTCCAGCAATTCCGGCAGGTCTTTCAGTAGCTGTTTGACGTTGAGCCCCACGGAATCCTTGCTCCGTTTCCAGCTCACGCTGCCACTCGGGAACGTGGCCTTGGAGGCCTCGCCCATGTGGCTTTGAATGCGCTGCTTCAGATGGGATTCAGTGGACTTGAGAGCCTCCATCTCAGAACGAATCGCCAGCAACTCGCTGAACGCATCGGACAGCTCCTTGCTTTCGCTGAAGTCCAGGGTCTCGCCCTGGTCCTCGGGATAGAGATGGCGCAGCGCACGTTCCGCCGACGCCGTGCCATCCACCGGGGGTGGTGTATCCGTTTCTACGTAACTCCAGAACTGACGTTCCAGTGTGATCAACGCTTCAATCAGCTCTTCATTTCGCTCGATTCGGAAGATCTTGAGTGACTGGCCACACAGCAACACGCAGACATCCGCTGCCTGCTTGCCCGTGACCGCCAGCTGGTGCTGTACCTGGCACTGAATGTAATCCGGCACACCGTCCTTCCAGAGACGCGCACCAAACTCGCCAGCGGTTTTGCATTCCAAGACTTGCACCTCGTCATCGGCCACCACGGAATAATCCAGGTTGGCCAGCATCCAGTGCTTGTCCGGATCAGGATGCTGCAGCACCGCATTCACTCGCCGGACCTTACGGCCGGTTTGTCGGCTGTACTGCTCAGCCACAATGGGTTCCAAGATATGGCCCCAGTAGACCGGTGATTCTGGATCATCCGAGTCCGGTTTTGGCATACCGGCATCTCGACCGGTTTTGACCATCCAGAGTTCCAGTTGAGACTGGTATGGGTTCATGCCCACCGCAGCCGCAGCATCACTGCTGCCAATGCCTTGTTTACGGACCTTCAGCCATTCATCGCGGCTGAGACCTTTCGTTGAAACCAGTCGCAATGCTGGCCGTTGTTTCGGAATGACGTTTGCGCTCATGCCCATGGTGTTTTCCTCCAGACATAAAAAAGCCCACCAGAGCGCGAGGCTCCGGTGGGCTTTATGGCGGTTTTAGGTGTATGAAACTGACTTCAGACCACAAGTGACATCGCCTGTTCGAGTGCGCGATTTTTGATGGAAGCGCCATTGCCGAACCATGCGGAATCGAGCCGGTGGTCAACGGTTTTAGCGCGGCGTTGATGATCAATGAACTCGGTGACTGCGTTCAGCAATCCATAAGCAGTGCCGTCCGACGATGCCAGTGTGGCGCCCATGCCCTCCCCTTCGTACAAGGACAGAGCCTTGGCCATGGACCGTTCGTTGGTTTTGCCAACGCCGGTACCGGAATCGTCGGTGAACACCTTCAGGAAGTAATTCCTGGCCTCGGTGGTTTTCACCTTCCGCTCGCTCAGGGTTTTCAGGCGATACATGAAATCGTCCCAGGCGGAAACGGAAATACCGAGCTGCTTCTTCACCAGGTCTGCATCGAAGGCGGTGTTGTGCTTCACCTTCACGGCATTGGCCGTGGAATCCTTCAGAGCCACAGCCAGGGTGTTGTTACACACCACCCGAATGCTGGTGAATTGGGCCGTCGTGGCCATGGTGCCATCACAGGCCGTAGCCAACAGGACGTAGGCGTTAGTTTGGTCATTGCCCTTCAGCACACCGGATTGGCCGGTGCGAGCCAGCGCCCACATTTTCCGGCCGCCTTTCAGAACACCGGCTGTTTCCAGTTCAAAACCGGAAACCTCGGTGAGGTCCCGGTAGAACTCCAGTATTTCCTCCGGCTGAACCACCTTGAAGCGGTTACCGACGACCGAGAGTGGCGCTTTGGTATCCGAGCGATACAACACCTTCGAATCCGGGTAGGACAGGATCTCACCCAAATTACCGCCGGAGTTGGTAACAAACCGCACCGGGCTCTCCTCGATCTGCCAGTCAAGGCCAGCCTGTCTGGCCCAAACTTCCAGTGGTTGATTAGAGGTCAGTTCATTCCCCAGGCCATGCCAAGGGGTTTGGCCAACGTAGGCCATTTGCTCGATGAGATGGGCCACGGGGTTACTCCTTTGGGAATTTGGTAGTGGGGTTACCGGTGCTTTCTTCTTCGGGCTCCGATTCTTTACTGAAGGAGTGACCACATCCCAGGCAGCGGAAGTTATCTAGCACCTGCTCATCCAGCACGTCACCCAGGATGATGCCAGCGGAGACACCCGTGACGCCGCCGAGCAAGCCGCCAATAACTGCACCGCCGATACCCGTTACCGGGCCTGCCATGGCACCTACCATCGCTCCGGTCCGGGCGCCTGCAATAGCGGATGCATAACCGCCATAAACACCGGCTGCCGCACCGACGACACCAGCGGCTTTCTTGCCATAGTTATTCTTGCCAATCCGCTCGGACAGGCACTTGGGGCATTGTTCATTCATGGAGAAATACCTCTGTGAAAATGGAAGGAGGCACCGTTGATGCCTTGGTTCACAGAGGTGATATAGGTTTGAGATTAATTCGAATAACGATGCCTGTCAGGCCGCATCGATGCGGATGAACTGATGATCCAGAACCTCGGACACTCCCAACAAGCGATCTACTGATCGACCGAGCTCATTGCGGTGCCCTGGTGGCCACATTGGTCGCAAAGCGAACATTCAGATTCGAGCCCGCCTGTCGAATTTTGACGGTTTGCTAAGTGTTCTGCACTAGGCAGCGTCAAAACAAGAACATTGCGCATTGCTCAAACGACGTGCGCTGTATCTTCTTGTTCATCAGCCTTTTCATTAGCTACGCCAAAAATGCGGCGAGAACATCACAAAGACACTGAGCAGTTCCAGCCTTCCGAGCAACATGGCTACCATCAAAACCCATTTGGCCGGGTCCGGCAAGGTTTGAAAATTACCGGCTGGACCAATAGTGTCACCCAGGCCTGGCCCAACGTTCGCCAGTGCGGTGGCTGCACCACTGAGGCTTGTCGTCAGGTCGAGCCCCAATAACGCCAGGATGGACGCAACGACTGCCAGCGTCGCCAAAAATATGAAAGAGAAAGCGACGCTGGACGCCACGATATCATCGCTGATGATTCGTCCGTTGTAGTGTCTTGCTATCACCGCATTCGGATGGAGCAGTCTAAGTACCTGCTCCCGCAGCAGCAGCATGGATAACTGAAAGCGGAACATCTTCATGCCGCCACTGGTTGAGCCAGAACACCCACCCACAAATGTTAAAAAGAAAAAAAGCACCACCACAAAGGGGCCCCAGAGCGAATAATCCTGGGATGCATAACCGGTCGTGGTAACCACCGATGTCACGTTAAATAAAGTATGAATGAAGGCATCGACCGGAAAAGTCCCGTCAGTCACCACCCGATAAACGGTAATCAGGCATGCGATCAACAAAAGGAACTTAAGAAAAAAGTGGATCTGCTGGTCTCTCAGGAGTGGCTGCACCTGGCCATTGAGCAGCCTGACAAACAGAAAAAACGGTATGCCGCCGAGCATCATAAAGATGCTCGATGCAAACAAAATGGAGAGCTGATCAAACTGCCCCATGGAGCTGTCTGACGTCGAGTATCCTCCAGTAGAAACCGTGGTCAGGGCATGATTCACCGCGTTGAAAAGGTCCATCCCCAATGCCCAGTAGGTCAAGATGCAGCCAAACGTCAGTGTAAGGTAGCTGAACACCAGTCCACGGGCTAACCGATTTGTGCGCGGTACCGCTTTCTCAGACCATTCGGAAGATTCTGTTGCGAAGAGTCGCATACCACCGATTCTGAGGAATGGAAGGATTGCCACGGCCATGCCGATAATGCCGATACCGCCCATCCACTGCAGCATGGACCGCCAAAGCAGGATGTCAGCGGGGAGGCTATCCAGACCGCTCATTACGGTGGAACCAGTGGTTGTTACCCCTGAAATGCTCTCGAAGAAAGCGTCTGTGACACTCAGTTTGAGATCACTCAGCAGCAACGGGAGACTGGAAAACAAAGGAATAAATACCCAGGCAGACACTGTGAGAATGAACATCTGCCGTTGTTTCAGCGCATAGCGCTTACGACCAGCACTGAAAAAACACACCAGGCCAACGCCAAAACAGATACTTGCGGATTTTACAAACGCGAACCAATCCGGCGTGTCGCCAAACATCAGCAGGTTCACCGGCAAGGTCATCAAGAAACTGAGGAGAATCAGCAGAAAGCCAAGTATCTGTATGACAGGAAGGATATTAAACAGAGCCACCATCAGGATCGCCCAGACCGTTCACGTATGATTTTAGCCAACACACAGCCTATGACGGCTCCCGTCAATTGCGCATAAGTTGAGAAACCCGCATAGAGCAGTTCCGCTCTCGTATGAGTCTCAACATAATCACCCGGAAGTGCCGCGAGAGTGGCAATGCCTGCAAAGAATAATCCCCACCTTACATTGTATACCCATGCAAAAAAGACTACCGGTGCCAGATAAGGAAATATGGACGCCACTGGCTGCGAAGCCTGTCTGTTCGCAATAGCCAAAAAGCCGAGCCAAGCCAGCGTAATCACCATATGGCCCCAAAAGCCCGGTTTCAATTGATAGACTCCCATTGCCGACATGCCCTGCTCTCGACCAAATTTGCTTCAGACGGCATAAGGAGATCACATTCGGGGTGGAATTAGGACGGTGCAAAGCGAATTTTTACGGTATTTTTACGGCACTAAGGACACGGTCATCGAAGGTGTGAGAAGATTTCTTCAGCTAGTCAGTCACCGATACCGGAACCGCACCTATGATTGAAAAACAACAGTTCATTGTCATTGGCCTTGGTGTGTTCGGGGCAACGATCGCTCGCGAATTAACGCGTCTCGGCCACGAAGTGCTGGGTATTGATTCGGACGAACAACGAGTTGACCGACTGGCTGATGAAATTACTCATGCAGTGATCGCGGATGTCACGGACGAAAACTCGCTGATAGAACTGAACGCGGGCAGCTACGATGCCGCAGTGGTAGCCATTGGCAGAAACGTGGAAGCCACCATGCTGGCCACATTGCAGCTTCGGGAGCTTGGGGTAAAAAAGGTTTGGGCGAAAGCGCTTACTAACCAGCATCATCGGATTCTGGAGAGACTTGGCGCTAACCGAATCATTGCACCGGAGTATGAGATGGGGGTGCGGATCTCCCAGGAACTGAACTATCCGATGGTTCATGATTACCTAGGTCTCGACGACGACTATTTCATCGTGGATTTTCACACCACAGAAGACCTCGTTGACAAGACCATTGGAGAGGTAATCAACGGCGAGCCGGTAGAAGCGCTGGTGGTGAAGCGCATGAAGGACGCGCACCCTCACCCGGACCATTCGTGGAAGATCCGAAAAGGCGACAGGATAGTCCTCGGTGGCCAACTCGAAGACCTGAGGGACCTGGTTAACCGTCTATGAAAATCCATTTTCTGGATCTCGTTTCCTACGGTGCCAGAGGCGAGCCTTCCTCAAAAGGAAGCATGAACCCACCCCGACTCCTACTTGAGTCGTTTCTGGTTCTCATAGCTCTTGGCGCGTGCCTGCTCAAGTTGCCTTTTGCGACCGTCGAGCCAGTGACCTGGATGGAGGCGGCGTTTACCGCAACCTCAGCAGTCACAGTCACCGGTCTCGTGGTAGTGGACACCGGGAGTCAATACACCCTGTTCGGGCAGCTGGTCATTCTGACCTTGATTCAACTGGGCGGACTGGGACTGATGACGTTCGCCGTACTCACAGCCCTCGCCTTGGGCTTCAAGCTCCGACTGGAGCATCAATTGGTTGCACAGGAAGCCTTCAATGAGATCTCGCTTCAGACAGCGAGGCGAGCCAGCGGGTCAATAGCTGTATTCGCATTGACGGCAGAAGGTATCGGCGTTGTGTTACTCGGCGTGTTTTTTGTCCCGGAGCTGGGGTGGTCCGAGGGTCTTTACCAGGCCTTGTTCTACACAATATCAGCGTTTAACAATGCCGGCTTTGCTCTGTCGCCAGATAGCCTTTCTGCCTACGTTGACCATCCTGGCATCAGCCTGTCCGTGACGGCCTTGTTTATCACTGGCGGCCTGGGCTATATCGTCGTCATGGAGCTCTTCGACAAACGCTGTTGGTCGCGGCTGTCGGTTTACGTCAAAGTCATTCTGCTGGCTACCCTGCTGCTGAACCTGTTTGCCACCGGCGCCATTCTGCTACTTGAATTTGGCAACCCCGCCACTCTTGGTGCGCTAGATAATTTCTGGGACAAGCTCCTGGCTGCCTGGTTTCAGGGAGTGACGCCCAGAACAGCTGGCTTTAATACCCTGGATATTGGCGCGTTAACCGCCGGCACCAGCGTGTTGATGTTGCTTCTGATGTTTATTGGGGGTGCCCCAAACTCCACGTCCAGCGGTATCAAAATCTCGACGTTCGTCATTATGCTCGCCGCTACCCGTTCGTTTTTGCGGGGGAATCTGAACGTCAGTTTCTTCAAACGCTCCCTGAGTAGCGAGACGGTACTCAAGGCCCTCGCCACGGCAACCATCGGGATGGCTGTCGTTTTTTTGGGTGTTCTATCACTGAGCATTCTGGTTGAGGATGAGTTTCTGGATATCGCGTTTGAGGTGGTTTCCGCGTTCGGCACGGTTGGCCTTTCACGGGGAACAACGGGTGAACTTGGTACTGCGGGCCAGCTGGTAATCATGGCCATCATGCTGATCGGGCGGCTGGGACCTCTGACACTGGGCTATACCCTGACGGTACGTCGTAAATCCCGCGTCCGCTTTGCGAAAACGGAATTCCCGGTCGGGTGACTCAGTATCAGGCAGCGACAGCCTCCCTGTCTTTCGGGCGCGTTTCAATCAGCACGGAGTGCAGAAGTCGGACGGCGTGATCGAACTGATCGCTGTCCAGGATAAACTGAACTTCCACATCTCTCATGGTTTGGTGGGCTGCCAGAACCTGAATCGACTCTTGCTCAAAAGCCACCAGTGACGCAATCAGAACATTGTTGACGTCGAGCGAGCTGCCGATCGCGGCGATCACGGCTACCTTGCGCAAGCTAATCTCGGCCCCGGAAAAGTTACTACCAAGCTCATTCACAATCCGTTTGGCCTGCTTTAAGGTCGCACTCAGGTAAAACGTGAGCGTGTTGGCATTGCTCTCGCGGTTGATCCGATGCACCCGAAAACGCGACGTTACGTCGAGAAATGTCCTTTCAATCTCGGCTATGCTGGGCGCGTTCTGATCGAAAACAGACACTGCCATGACGGATTTCTGGCCGGTCACAATGTCTGTTTGCGGCGTTTCCGCTTGATAGCCTCCGGTAATCAATGTGCCGGGGTGTTTGGGCTCGAAGGAATTCTTGATTCGCAAAGGGATACCCTCGCTGCACAGTCCGCGCGCCGCTTTGGGGTGAATTGCTTCCATGCCCAGGTTCGCCAGTTGATCGGCAACGTCGTAATTCGCTCGACCAAGAGTCACCACTTTGGCGGGGTCAACAATGTTCGGGTCTGCCGAACTCAAGTGGAACTCTTTATGAATGATCGCTTCCCTGGCGCCGGTTACCACCGCAATGCGGCTAAAAGTCATTTCACTGTACCCTCTGTCGAAGGTCTCGATGAGTCCCTCTTTGCACTGGGTATACCCAGTGCAAATCGGTAGTTCGCGTGTCAGGTCGACAGACTCGAGCGATCGTTTCAGCTTCTCATCCATACACAGCCGTTCACTCTCCCGCCATCCGGTCAGGTCGATAAATCGGGCGTTGATTCCCTCTGACTGCAGACGAAGTGACGTGTTGAAGGCGCTATGGGCCTCACCGACGCCGGCCAGCATTTCCCGAACTTTGACCAGATGTTGGCGTAGCTGGAAGTGCCCGTATGAACAGAGGCGTTGAAGATCGATCAGGCACTCCCTCACCCCTTCTACCCGATCAAGAATGAACTGATCCGCCTGATGCCTGAGGCTCAAATCCTCAAAATGGGAACGGTTGATATCCGTCAGGCTTTTTTCCAGGCGGGTCAGATCATCTCCCCAGGCCCATCGATTCTCCGCACCCGCGAAAAGCGCATAAATGCCAGGTTTGCCCGTCTTTTTGTGCTCCAACAGCTGATCGGTCACGCCACCGTAGGCAGACACAACGAAGATTCTGTTGTACAGCTCTTCGTTACGCTTGTCGCCCACGATGATGTTCTTACGTACTGCGTCGAAATTGCTCATTGAGGTTCCGCCGATTTTCTCAACGGTATGACCGGTTCTATCAACATCTTTCCGTGCCATAAGGTTCAGCCTGCCTGAGATGGAATGGAACCCCTGAAAACGTGTTGGAGTTCGGGGGGTATCTGCCTTAAGTTTGCAGCCCATCCCCCCGCCTGAAACAGTAAAAAAAGCGCAAAAAAAGCGTGACTCCCGTAAAAGATCCGTAACACCGATTGGTCTTCGGGCCGGGCTGTCTGTGGCTGGAAGATATTCAATCAATATCTATTCCCGACATCTCGCGCCACTGGCTGGTTGTTGCCTCGTTGAGTTTTCCGTCCACCTCCTCGATGAAGAAGGCCGCAATTCCGTGCCGGTCGGCAACGGCTCGTCCGTTGTCCGCCCCCAAACAAAGCAGGGCTGTAGACCATGCATCGGCCAGGCTGGGGTCCTGGTCGAGGACGGTAACGGACACGGTGTCATGGCTGACGGGCCGACCGGTTCGGGCATCCAGCACATGGCTGTATCGCCGGCCCTGATCGTCGAAGTAATGGCGGTAGGTGCCCGATGTCATCACCGATGCGGGAGCGTCACGACGGATCGTGATCACCTTATGGACCGACCGCTCGCCCGGCGTTGGGCGTTCGATAGCGACGCGCCAGGGTTCGCCGCCTGGCTTGTGGCCTCGAGTTTTCAGTTCGCCACCCAGCTCCACCAGGTAGTGTTCAATCCCGGCGGATTCGAGCACACCAGCCATCTTTTCCACGGTATACCCCTGAGCAATGGATGACAGATCGACCTGCAGATCTGAGCGGGACTTGGAAAGGGTGCCGTTTGATCCCGGCGCCACATGGTCCATTCCGACCTTATCCAACCGATTCCGCAGCTCGACCTTCGAAGGTACCGATAGCTGCTGGCCACTGAATCCCCAGAGATCAAAGATGGGTTTGATCGTCAGGTCGTAGCAGCCAAGACTGGCCTCGCTCACCGTTTTTGCCTTTGCAATCAGGTCAACAACTTCCTCCCCAACCACTAAAGACGTCTCTACGTCAGCCCTGTTAAAACGCTCGATCGCGCTGTCCGGCCGGTAGTTCGACATCAGCGAATCAATGCGTGCCAGTTCATCAACAATATCTTGTTTTACAGCGTCGACAGCTACCCCACCCGGTTTCCAGAAGGTGACATTCCAGGTCGTTCCCTGAGCGGGGCCGCTCAATGTAGTGAGACTGGGCGGCTGGTCGCAGGCGCCCAGCAACAGCCCCGTCAGGATGATGAATAGCGCTCTGCCCTGGCGCCAGCGTCTCCAGAAGAAGCATCGGACTGGAAAAAGATCAGACATGAATAACCTCGAAATTGGGGGCTCACTATGGCCTGGAGTCTACCCATCTAAAACGCGTTATTGGGACGTTCAGGTGAATTTTTAACGGCTTTTTTACGCCCCACCCCCGTTTTGGTCATCGAATTTTTACGCCCTGCCCCAGCACCATGGGAATGCAAACTCACTGAAGGAGATTAAGTGTGTCTATATTCCTGTTGCTTGTTTCTGTTGCAGTCGGTGGCTATCTGGTTGCCGCCCTGCTCTGGCCCGAGAGGTTCTGACCATGGCACTGATCGGTATTGGCGTGATTCTGGGGCTGTTTGGCCTGTGTTTCCTGTTCATTGATCTGGAGGAACGGCTGTGAACGAGGTCATCGTAATCTACGCTGTCACGCTTCTTTTGGCGTGGCCCTTGGGCAAGTACATTGCAGGCGTCTTCGGCGGCGCTAAGGGGACGGCGGGAGCCGTCTTTATGCCGGTGGAAAACGGTCTGTACCGACTGTTCGGCGTTGACCCTTCCCAGCCCATGAGCTGGCAGGGTTATGGCAAGGCGTTGCTGAAACTCCACCTTGCTCTGGTTCTGATCGTCTTCGGACTGCTGATGGCCCAAGGCTTTCTTTTCCTGAATCCGGACGCTATCGACGGCATGAGCTGGGATTTGGCGCTCCATACGGCGGTCTCGTTCCTGACCAATACCAACCAGCAGCACTACTCCGGGCAGGCTCAGCTGAGTTACCTCGCCCATACCTTTGGCATTGTCACACTTCAGGTGGTCACGCCGGCAGCTGGCATGGCGGCCCTGGTTGCCATTGTCCGCACACTGTTTGGTCGTGGTGACAAAAAATCACAGGCGCCTGATGAGGGTCCGGTTTCGGTGGGTAACTTCTACGAGGACATTACCCGCGCAGTCGTTCGGGTTATGCTCCCGGTTGCTGTTGTCGTTGCCTTGATCATAGCCTCTCAGGGTGTTCCCAATAGCTATGAAGGTGCACGCACTGCAATTCCGCTGGATCAGACAGCCGAGATGGCTGATCAGAACATCCCCATCGGGCCAGTCGCACCAATGGTCGCTATCAAGCAGGTGGGCACCAATGGCGGTGGATGGTATGGCCCCAATTCCAGCGTTCCACTGGAAAACCCGACACCGTTGAGTAACGCGGTCCAAATCATGTCTCTGGTCATAATTCCCGCATCTATGGTCTTTGCACTTGGTTTCCTGACCGGCCGTCGCCGACTGGCAATGGTGGTGATGGGTGTGATGGTGGTGATGTCCGTCTCATTGACCTCGGTTGCTATATGGTCCGAAAACCAGCCTAACGCAGCATTCTCTGGTTTGGCCGCTGAAGGCCCGAACCTGGAAGGCAAGGAAGTTCGGTTTGGTGCGACCGCAACCGCACTCTGGGGGAGTTGGTCAACACAGACATCCAATGGCTCCGTTAATGGTATGCATGACAGCTTCAACCCCATCGGCGGCATGATTCCAATGATGGACATGTTCATCAATGTCACCTTCGGCGGAATTGGCGTCGGGCTGATTGGCTTTCTTCTGTTCATCCTGCTAGCTGCGTTTCTTGGTTCGCTGATGATTGGGCGGGCGCCGGAGATTGCCGGTAAAGCCCTGGAAACCCGGGAGATGAAGCTGGTTTGCATCGCGTTGCTCATTCAGCCCCTGTTGATTCTTGGATTCAGCGCCATCACGGTCGCTTTCCCCGCGCTGACCGGCAATTCCAACCCGGGGTTCCACGCCATCAGCCAGGTGGTCTACGAGTACCTGTCTGCCTTTGCCAACAATGGCTCCGGCTTTGAGGGTCTTAACGATGACAGTGTCTGGTGGAACGTGACCTGCGCGGTCAACCTCGCTCTCGGTCGCTTCATCCCCATCCTGGCGCCCCTGGCGATTGCTGCCTCGCTCGCGGCCAAGCGTTCCGCTCCCGAAGGTCGCGGTAGCCTGGGCATTGATACGCCCACCTTCGGGCTGATGACTCTGGCGGTGATTGTGATGTTTACCTTGCTGAGCTTTATGCCGGTGCTGATTCTCGGCCCGATCGCTGAAGCCCTGGCTCTGATGTCCTGATTGGAGAACGACGATGTCGAATAAAACCCCGAAAATGACTGATTCGCTTGATCTCGGTGGCGTTATCGGCCAGTCAATCAAACGCCTGTCGCCGAAGGATCTGGCCCGCAATCCGGTCATGATGGTCGTCGGTATCGGCACCTTGGTTACCTTTCTTCTGGGCCTTACTCACCTGGTCCAAGGGGAACCCGCAGGGCTTGATTTCGCCATCTGTGCCATCTTGCTGTTTACAGTGCTCTTCGCTAACGGTGCTGAGTCCGTTGCCGAAGCACGTGGCAAGGCCCAGGCTGGTGCACTAAGGGCCACAAGAAAGGATCTGAAAGCCCGCAAACTGGACGGCAACCAGCACAAGGAAGTGCCGGCAACCGACCTGCGCCGGGGCGACCTTGTGTTGGTGAAACCCAACGAATTGATCCCTGCCGATGGTGAAATTGTCACCGGCGCCGCGACTATCAACGAGTCCGCCGTCACCGGTGAATCGGCTCCCGTGTTGCGAGAGGCGCGTACCGATAACAGCGGTGTCAGTGCCGGCACAAAAGTACTCTCCGATGAGATTGTCGTTGAGGTGACTGTAGACCCCGGCAACTCACTGCTGGATCGTATGATCGCGCTGGTTGAAGGCGCCAAGCGGCAGAAAACGCCGAGCGAGCTGGCGCTTTCGGTTCTGCTTGCCGCCATGACCCTGGTGTTTCTGATCGTGGTGGTCACGCTGGTGCCCTTTGGTGGATTTGTCGGCGCTACGCCGTCCTATTCGGTGTTAGTAGCGCTGCTCGTGTGCCTGATTCCGACGACTATCGGCGGGCTCCTGCCGGCCATCGGTATTGCAGGCATGGATCGGGCTATGCGTGCCAATGTGATTGCCAAGTCCGGCAAGGCGGTTGAAGTGGCAGGCTCCATTGATACCCTTCTGCTCGATAAAACCGGAACCATCACTCTGGGTGATCGCAAAGCAACCGCCTTTGATGCCGTTCAGGGCGTCGCACCAGGCACATTGCGAGACGCAGCATTACTGACCTCCCTGGCCGATCCTACCCCAGAGGGCAAATCTGTGGTTGCCCTGGCCCGAGACAAAGGCTCAGACGCTGAAGCGTCTGAAGGCACCGAGTTTATTGAGTTCTCGGCCAACACCCGTATGTCCGGCGTGGATTTGCCCGATGGTCGTATACTCCGCAAAGGTGCAACGGATGCGATTCGCAAATTCGTTACCGAAAATGGCGGACACTATCCGCAGGAAACCGACCGCCTAGTGGAACGAGTTGCCAAGAACGGTGCAACGCCGCTGGTGGTGGCCGAAGGCAACCGCGTACTCGGCGTTATCGCCCTGTCGGATGTCATCAAAACCGGTATCAAGGAGCGGTTTGCCAAACTGCGGGAAATGGGCATCAAAACGGTAATGATCACCGGCGACAACCCGGTAACGGCCGCCGCCATTGCAGCGGAAGCTGGCGTTGACGATTTCATCGCCGAGGCCACGCCGGAGCAAAAGCTGGATATCATCCGCAAGGAGCAAGCAGAGGGGCGCATGGTCGCCATGATGGGCGACGGCACCAACGATGCGCCTGCTCTGGCGCAGGCCGACCTGGGGCTTGCCATGAACTCCGGTACCCAGGCCGCCCGTGAAGCCGGCAACATGGTGGATCTGGATTCTGACCCCGGCAAACTGCTGGAAGTGGTGGAAATCGGTAAGCAGTTGCTGATTACCCGAGGCTCCCTGACCACCTTCTCCCTGGCCAACGACGTCGCCAAGTACTTCGCTATCCTGCCAGCGCTGTTTGTCACCAGTCTGCCGGCCCTGGATGCCCTGAACGTACTTGATCTTGAAAACCCGATGAGCGCGGTGTTGGCCGCAACCATCTTTAATGCGCTGATTATCCCGGCGTTGATCCCCTTCGCCCTCAAAGGCGTGCAATTCAAACCGGCAACCGCCACCCAGCTGTTGCGCCGCAACCTTCTGATCTTCGGATTGGGTGGTCTGTTGCTGCCGTTCGCGGCCATCAAGGCCCTGGATCTGATGCTCACCGTGGTTATCTGAGGAGACTGACATGATGACTGATTCAAACACTGGGGCCGTCACCCGGTCCGCTTCCTGGCTCTCTGCGGTGCGCGCGGCCGTCGTCCTGATCCTGCTGTGCGGCGGACTGTATCCCCTGTTGGTTACAACGGCCGGAAAAGTCATGTTTCCCCATCAGGCATTAGGGAGCATGATCATCGTGGACGAAAAGATCGTCGGATCAGAACTGGTGGGGCAGCGGTTCGTCGCCCCCGAGTACTTCCACGGTCGGCCTTCAGCGGCCAGTTATGATCCGTTCTCCGTCGGAGGCTCGAATTATGCGGCCAGCAATCCGGATCTGAGGGCGCGGGTTGCGCAGGATTCCGCGGCCATTGCCGAGCGAGAGGATATCGCCCCGACGTCCATCCCTGCGGACTTGCTGGCAGCCTCGGGATCCGGCATAGACCCTCACATTTCGCCGGAATCGGCTATGATACAGGCCGAGCGTGTGGCGACGGCCCGTAATATTCCGGTTGCCCAAGTCAATGAACTGATTGCGGAGCACACGGAGGGGCCTACCCTGGGGATCTTTGGCCAGCCGCGAGTCAACGTTCTGAAAATTAACCTGGCACTGGATGGCAAGGAGTTGAACGATTGAATCAAGGCGATCCGAATCGCCCCAACCCGGACGCGCTCCTGAAAACTCAGGAGCGTGAGTCCGCCGGGGGGCTAAAAATCTTTCTGGGTGCCGCTCCGGGCGTGGGTAAAACCTACCAGATGCTGCAAGCCGCCCACGAACTCAAGCGCCAGGGTGTGGACGTTGTTGTGGGTGTCGCGGAAACGCATGGTCGAGCCGATACGCTCTCATTGTGTGAGGGCCTTGAACAGCTCTCCGCAAAAGAAGTCGAATACGCCGGCAAGCAATTCCGGGAGTTCGATGTTGATGCCGCCCTGAAACGCAAACCGGATGTACTGTTGGTAGACGAACTGGCCCACCGCAATATCCCGGGCACTCGGCACCCACGGCGTTATCAGGATATCGAAGAACTGCTGGATCAGGGCATTACCGTCTGGACGGCGATTAATATCCAGCACCTGGAAAGCCTCTCGGACGTGGTGGCCAGCATCACCGGTGTGCGAATGCGGGAAACCGTGCCGGATTCGGTCCTGGAACGGGCCCGGGACATCGTGCTTGTCGATCTTACCCCCTCGGAACTCCTGGAGCGTCTGCGACAGGGTAAGGTCTATGTTCCCGAGCAAGCCCGTGCCGCCATGGACGGCTATTTCTCACCCTCCAATCTGTCTGCACTGCGGGAACTTGCCGTTCAGGCCATCGCCGAACGGCTGGATTCCGACGTTCGGGAGACCATGCAGTCCCGTGGCATCGAAGGCCCCTGGCACATTCGATCGCGAATGCTGGTTGCGGTGGACGGCTCTGGTCAGGGTGAAACCCTGGTTCGAGCCGCACGGCGGCTCGCCGAGCGCCGGAAAGCACCCTGGACCGTCGCCACCGTGGACAATGGCCGGGCAGGCGCCGATGAACGCCAACGGCTGGAAAAAGTGTTCGACTTGGCCACCCGCCTGGGCGCAGAGGTCAGAACGCTTCGCGGATACGACGTGGCCGGAGAAATCCTGGCATTTGCCAGAGAGCAGAACGTCACAACCCTGATTCTCGGCCGCTCCCACAATCGCTGGTGGCATCTCCGAAAATCCACCAGTCGCGCACTGCTGAAAGACGCTGAGGCCTTTGAGGTCACCTTCATTCCGGTGCCTCGAAAGCAGCGTCGACGTGTAGTTGAACGTTTTGGTAAACGCTCGTACTGGAAAGACTATACTTGGGCTTTCATCAGCGTAGTTGCTGCAACTGTGATTTCCGCCGGATTTGATAAATTTTTACCCCTCGGCAACCTGTCGCTGATCTATCTGACATCCGTACTATGGGTAGCTTCGCGGACAGGCATTCGCCCTGCGCTATTCACCGCGGCGCTGAGTTTCCTGACCTATAACTTCTTCTTCACCGTCCCGCGTATGTCTTTCCAGATTGCGGAAACGGATGTTTTGCTCACGGTGGTTTTCTTCCTGATCATCGCGGTGATCGGCGGTAATCTCGCAGGCCGCTTAAGAGATCAGGTTCAAATGCTGCGCGGGTCCAATGACCTTGCAGAAGCTCATCTTCAATTCACTCGCCGCCTGGCTTCCGCTCCCGATATCACAACGGTTCGTATTGAAGCCGTTGACGCGATTTACGCGCAGCTCAGAATACCGCTCGTTATTTTTCAGCCGAGCTCGGAAAACGGTGATCTTGAAATCGTCACCCGAGGAGGGCCCGCCCAGCCGCTCGATGACAAAGCCTACTCGGCCATTGACTGGGCGATGCGGAACGGGAAGCCCTGCGGTGCTTTCTCTGACACCTTGAACCGTCTTCCCTGGCGATTTGAACCAATCGAAGTGGAAGGCGAAGTCTACGGTGTACTCGGTTTACGCGTGGACGATATGACTCCGGAGCGTTACCGAGGCCTCGCCATCAATGTTTACGTGCACCAACTGGGATTGGCATGGTTCCGTACCCGCCTGGCCGCCAATCTGTCAGAATCACGGGTGGCAGAGGAAACTGAGCGGCTTCGCTCCGCGCTGCTCTCTTCCATCTCCCATGACTTGAGAACACCATTATCCTCCATGATTGGCTCTGCCAGCACGCTGAAATCGATGTTCGACCGGCTCTCAGATGAGGATCGCGATAGCCTTCTGGATTCAGTGCTCGGTGAGGGCGAGCGCCTGGATCGCTACATCCGAAACCTGCTGGACATGACGAAGCTGGGCCATGGCACGCTCAAGATCGATAGGGACTGGATCGCGTTCACCGACATCCTGTCGTCAGCGCTCAGGCGCACCAGAAACCTGATGTCGAAAGTCCGTGTCGAACGGGAGGTAGAAGAGGACCTTCCGTTGCTTTTCGTGCACCCGGCGCTCATTGAACAGGCATTGGTCAACGTGCTGGAGAACGCTGCCAAGTTTGCGCCCGACAACTCAACGCTGTCTATCCGCGCCCACAGAAAGGAAAACGAATTAATCATAGCGATTTCGGATGAAGGGCCGGGCATCCCAGAAGACCAGAGGAGCCAGGTATTCGATATGTTCTTCACCGGCGGTGAAGGCGACCGGGGGCCTCACGGTAGCGGGCTCGGCCTGGCTATCTGTCACGGCATGGTGGCGGCTCATGGTGGCCGGATTCAGGCGTTGGCTGGCCCAAATGGTATCGGTGCCACCATCGAAGTAGCGCTGCCCCTGATAGAATCCCCTGAACAAGAGTCCAATCGGGAATTGAGTGAATGACTGAACCAGTAAAAGATCGGGAAAAGCCCTGTATTCTGGTCATCGACGACGAACCGCAAATCCGGCATTTCCTGCGCATCAGTCTGAAAACGGAAGGCTACGAACTGCTCGAAGCCGAAAGCGGTGAGACCGGGCTCGGATTGTGCGCAAGGCATTCACCGGATCTTGTGATTCTGGATTTGGGGCTTCCGGATATGGATGGCTCGGAGGTGCTGGCCGGTTTGCGGGAGTGGTCATCAGCCCCGGTGATCATTCTCTCGGTGCGGGATCGGGAACTGGAAAAGGTAAAAGCCCTGGATCTTGGAGCCAACGATTATGTAACCAAACCCTTTGGTGTAGACGAGTTGCTTGCACGCGTGCGAACCCAACTGCGGATCAACCAGAAGGGCAATGACTCTGCGGCTCCCGAAGCCTCAGCCATTTTTGATAGTGGAGCGCTTCATGTCGACCTGGCCATGCGAAAAGTCACGGTGGACGGCAATCCGGTCAGGCTGACGCCCAAGGAATTTGCCGTGCTTAAAGTACTTCTGCTTGCCTCTGGAAAGATCGTGACCCAATCCCAGCTACTCAAGGATATCTGGGGGCCAACACACACCACTGACACCCACTACCTGCGTATTCTGATCGGGAGATTGAGACAGAAGCTGGGCGACGACCCCACTGAGCAGCGTTATATCCAGACTGAGCCAGGCGTCGGATACCGCTTCCTTGAGACTCTGGATAAAGTTTGAACTGACCTGCGCTAGTTGGTGCTTCACCCGATACTTTTAAGGTGTTAGTTCTTCCAGTAATTCGAAGAACTGATGTAGCGGAGTCAACAGGATCCGAAAAGGTTCGCTTTTTGGCCACACGACGCAGTGCGAGTGTTCGCTTTTGTTTAGCTGAGATCCTTGAGTCGCCTTGGTCGCAAAGCGAACATTCAGCTTGGAAGATAGCGCCAGCCTAACGGGCCGATTCGTGGAATTGCACTGGAACACTCTGGTCCAGTTGACGGACTTTTTGAACTCGGAGCATCCCTTTCGCACCATCAAGCGGCAGTTAAGTTATGCCAAAGTCCGCGATCGCAGCCTGTCGAAGAACACCAACCTGTTCTACCTGTTCGCGGCGCTCAGCAACATGCGGCGTGACAGGTTCGCCGTTTTTAAGCCATTTTATGCGTCCTTCACCGCAGTAGTTCTTGTACTCTTCCGCCACGTCGGGGCGGCGGCTGCTTCGAATGCTTCTTTGGTCTTCGTGACACGCGCATGGCCCTGTTCTTCATGGAGCATCCATTGGTCGTCGCCGTAGATAATAGGCAGGTCCATGAAGGTCTTAACCCTCCATTAACCACCTCCTAGATAGTCTGTATCCCGTCGTTTACCGCAGATTTGACCGCGCCCGAATGGACTTTACCTATGTATCGCTTGCCCTGCTCGAAAGTAGTGCTGACTGCTTTATGCTGCCTGGTTATTGCAGGCTGCAGTTCGTTGTCCACGAGAACGGACTATCTCGCTCAGGCCGATTCCGAGCGTCAGAACGTCGTCTCCAAGTTTGAGATGGAGGTTGGTCTCGAAACAGCCTACCTGAATGAGCTGGTCAACAGCCATGACCTGGACGCGCTTATTGTCGAAGCGCGCGCGGCCAATCCTGATTTCCAGCAAACACGGCTTTCACTCCAAATTCTCCGTGCTCAATACCGAGCGACTCAGGCGGATCAACTCCCCGACGTCGAGGCTGGATTCGTCGCGAATAACACTGACGGTCTAGATACTGCCTACACCGTCAGCATCAGCTGGGAGCTGGATTTGTGGTCGAAGATTTCTGATGAGGCGTCGGCTGCCGCCAGTGACGTTGCTGAACAGCTGGCTCTCTACCAAGCTGCGCGGGATACGCTCGCAGCCGAGGTCATGCAGGGCTGGTTGAAACTGGTGAATCTGAATCGCTCCGTTGCCATCGAAAAGCAACGCGCGGAGCTATTGGAAAAAAACGAACAGTGGATTCTTCAGCGTTACCGCTCGGGACTGGGTGACCTTGAAGATCTGGACAGCGCCCAAAGCTCTGCGGCCAGTGCCAGGGCGACATTGATTGCAGTTCAGGAATCCCTGCAGCAACAGCAAAGGGCGTTGAACCTGTTGCTCGGGCGAAGCCAGGCTAGCACGGTCATTTCCGCCGACTATCCGCAGGTTCTTTTACCCCTGTCCGACCTTACAGAGCAAACATTGCAGCGTCGCCCGGACCTTAAAGCGGCCTATATGGCTATCAGGGCAAATGATTTTCGAACGTCCGTTGCCTACAAGGACATGCTGCCATCCATCAACCTGGAAACAGCGCTTAGCGAAACAGGCACATCGCCCAGTGACGCCCTATTGCGCAACCCGGTGTGGTCATTGCTCGGTCAGCTAACGGCACCCCTGAGCCGTTTGCATGAGTTCTACTACGAATTACTGAAAGGTGAAGCCGGCCATTCATTCAGAAACGCATTTGGTGTTGGGAACGAAATCGCCCGCTCGATTGAGTTCCTGTCATCCAACCTGGACAAAACTGTCACAATTGAAGACCTGGCTGATCAGGCTGGCATGAGCCGGGCGGTGTTCCATCGCAAATTCAAACAGGCGACAAACATGTCGCCCATTCAGTTTCTGAAATCCATGCGGCTCAACAAGGCCGCGATGAAAATTGCTGAAGGCCAAAACGTCAGCGTTGCCGCCATGGACGTGGGTTACCTGAGCTCGTCTCAGTTCAGCCGGGAGTTCAAACGCCTGTATGGCCTGTCACCCAAGCAGTGGAGCCAAACTGAAAAAGCAAGCTGACGGCCGGCTCTGGTATGCCATGTCTATCGGGGTAGTTCCGTGATCGGAACGCATGGTTTGTTATACGAGCCGGTGAGTTGGAATTTACGTCAGGCAAAACCCTCCAGCACAATCTTGCCAACGGCGGTTCCTGATTCCAGTTCGGCGTGTGCGGCACGTAGATTCTCGGCGTTGATCGCTCCGAGGTGCTTCCCTGCAGTTGTGCGGATGAAGCCTTGATCTACAAGCCGTGAGACCTCATTCAACAAGTCGTGCTGAACCTGCATATCATCCGCCTGGTGCATTGAGCGGGCGAACATGAATTCAATGTGTAATGACAGACTCTTCGGCTTGATTTTCATTACGTCCAGACTTGCGGGATCGTCGATCATGGCAATCTTTCCAAACGGCCTAAGCACCGCCACATAATCGTCGAAGTATTGATCTGTGGCGTTAAGACTGGCCACATGGGTTACAGAACCAATTTTGCCAGCAGACACCAGTGTTTCGATCTGGGGCTGCAAGGGTTCACGGTGATTCAGAACAAAATCCGCACCCAATGATTCAACCCAGGCCTTCGATTCCGGGCGAGATGCCGTAGCGAGTACTTTCGCGCCTGTTAGCTGTTTGATCAATTGAACTAGAATTGAACCCACGCCTCCTGCGGCGCCAATCACAAGGACCACGTCGTCGCTTGGAGTGATGGACCCAGCCAACTGTCGCTCAAGTTGCAGGTGGTCAAACAGCATTTCCCATGCTGTTATCGTGGTCAGGGGCAACGCTGCAGCATCGGCGTCGGACAGGCTGGCAGGCTTCCGACCAACCAGACGCTCATCGACAACCTGGTATTCGGCGTTGCTGCCCTGACGGGTAACGTCACCGGCATAAAATACGGTGTCACCTTCTTTGAAGAGTGAAGCGCCCTCGCCTGTTGCCACTACCTCTCCAACGGCATCCCATCCAAGTACTTTGATCTGGCCTGGTTCCGGCTCCGCCCGCTGGCGTACCTTGAAGTCAACAGGGTTCATGCCGATGGCTTTGACTCTGACCAGCAGGTCCCGGCCTTTTGCGACGGGACGTTCCATCTCAACATTTTGCAGCGCATCAGGGTTTTCGATAGGAAGAGATTCCCGATATCCAACAGCTTTCATTATCTGTCTCCGCAATGACTTTCGAGTAGCGCACAGTATGGTCGCCGTTTACACTCGGATAAACGGGAAAATTTGTTAAACATATTCAAAGAATTTTTGAAAATGAGTCTTGATGATCTGATCGTGGTTTTGAGGGTCGCTGAATTCCGCAACATTACCGCTGCCGCCACCAGCCTTGATATGCGAGCTGCCACAGCCAGCGCCGCAGTAAAGCGCGTAGAACAGGAGCTGGGTGTAGAGTTATTCGTACGCTCCACGCGAAGGTTGCGGTTATCTGCCGCCGGCGAGAAATACTTGCCTCACTGCAAACAAGCGATTGACTTGTTGAGCCAGGCGCAACAGAACCTTCGATCTGAAGTTGACTCTGTAACAGGCGAAATCCGGCTTTCGGTTTCATCCGATCTTGGTCGTAACCGCGTTGTGCCCTGGATCGACGAATTGATGGCAACGCATCCAGGTTTGAATCTCAGAGTTCAGATTACTGACACCAACGTGGACTTTTACCGGGATTCGGTCGACATGGCGCTTCGCTACGGCGCGCCCAGTGACACCAACCTGTATGGCTTCAAAATTTGCGATGTGCCGCGCCTGCTTTGCGCATCTCCTGATTACCTTTCGCGTCATGGTCGCCCCATTCATCCTGATGACCTTGAGAACCACAACGGACTGTTCTATCAGTTGCAGGACATCCCATTTGACCTCTGGACGTTCAAACGGGGAGACGAGGAATATCGAGTCAAAATGACGGGCGATCGCGCCTCAAACGATGGCGATCTGGTTCGCCGGTGGTGCGTCGCTGGTCGCGGTCTTGCGATAAAATCGTGTCTTGATATGTCGGATGATCTGCTTGCAGGCCGTGTCACCACAATCATGCCGGACTATGCGCCGCCGGTATCCGAGCTGTGGCTGATTTGTCCTACCCGACAGTCAATAACGCCGGCAATGAGGTTGTTGAGGGATGACCTGCGTGCAAAAGTAGGCGAACTGATGAATGCAATGATTGCCGGAGGCTTTTTTCCTCCGGATCGCTTGTCCGGAGGAAAAAAAGACGCCTGAAAAACAGCGGGTGCGTTATTGATGATAAGAAATTCTCATTAACGTGCAGTACACCACTGGCAGCACCACTAACGTCAATACCGTTGCAACACCCAAACCGAACACGATAACCAGCGCCATGCTCGCGAAGAAGGCATCGCTGAACAGAGGAATCATTCCCAACATGGTGGTTACGGCCGCCATAAGCACAGGTCGTACCCGGCTTACCGCGGCCTCAACCACCGCAGTGAATGCATCATCCTGCTGTTCTAACTGAATATTGATCTCCTCAACCAGCACAATGGCATTCTTCAGTACCATACCGATCAGACTCAGAGTCCCGAGCAGCGCCATGAATGTAAAAGGCGCGCCGAGCAATACCAGTCCACCAATGATTCCAATCATCATGAGAGGAACAATCATCCAGATAGACAGAGCCTGTCGGAAGCTACCGAACAACAGCATCGAAATAATGAACATCCCCAGCAGTCCAAGAGGCAGCGAGGAGAAAAGCGAAGTCTGAGCTTCGGATGAGGTCTCGTACTCTCCACCCCACTCAATCGAATAGCCGTGGGGAAGCTCCAGCGCGTCGACCTGCGGGCGGATCCTCTCCAGCACACTCGCCGCCGTCTCCCCCGACAAAGGCATGGGTTCGGCATAAACCGCCAACATCCGCTCCCTGTTTCTGCGTTTTATCAACGGATCCCGCAGTTCCGTATTGATGGCATTGATGACGTTGCCCGCGCTGACATAGCGGCCCTGCTCTTCACTCCAGACATTGATCGAGGTAAGGTTTTCGATGTCAAAACGCTGCTCCTCTCTTGACCGCATAATGATCGGAATGAGGTCGCTCCCCTCACGGTACACTCCAACCTGCTGCCCCTGATTATTCAGCAACAACGCCTGGTGCAGTGATTCGCGAGATACGCCAAGGCGCCGGGCCTGTTCTTCGAGGAACTCCGGTACGATCACGGCTTCCCGATTACCCCAGGACAAGCGCACGCTGTCGGCCAGAGGTTCATTTTCAAAAATTGCCTGCACGCGCACACCGATTTTCCGGAGTTCTTCGGGATCTTCTCCAAAGATACGAGCTTCAAGACTGGCTTTGGCTGAGGGCCCCACCTGCAAAGCCTGCACTTTGTAATGCACGTTCGGGAAGTCTGTACGCAGTTGCTCAATGACTTCCTCCATACGGGCCTCTCTCGACGCCTTATCCCGGGTCTCTACGATCAATTGGCCAAAACTGGCGTATCGCTGCTCCGGTGAATACGTCAACGTAAAACGCTGGGCTCCGCCACCGGTGACACTGGTCACCTGAACGACCTGGTCCATGTCATTCACGCGCGATTCCAGCCGCTTTACGGTCTCTTCGGTTTGCAAGATGTCGGCGCCCTCGGGCAACCAAAGGTCAACAAAGAAGAGTGGCGTTGTGGCATTCGGGAAGAAAGCATTCTTAACCTGTCCCGAGAACGATAGAACCCCAGCCAGAAGCGCGATCGCAAGTGTTAATGTCACGAAGCGATAATGAATCGCGTAGGTCAGCAGGCGGCGGAAGACGACGAAAACAATTCCCTTATAGGGGTCGTTATCGGATGACTGCCCGACACTCTCGAGCTTGTCGGGATAGAACATATCAAAGAAAAACGGGGTCAGAGTGAGTGCCGTCAGCCAGCTCAGGAAAAGCGAGTAGCACAGAACCCAGAACAGGGAGCCAATGAATTCTCCGGTGGTGTCTGGTGAAAGGCCGATAGGAGCAAAGGCCGTAATGGCAATCACGGTAGCGCCGAGCAGCGGGTACCGGTTCTGCGAGACCACTTCTTTGGCTGCCTGCCTTTTGGACTTGCCCTTGGAAAGGCCAATCATCATGCCCTCGGTGACGACGATGGCATTATCGACCAGCATCCCCAGCGCAATGATCAGCGCACCCAATGAAATCTTCTGGAGCTGAATACCGTGTATTGCCATAAGCACGAATGTACCCATGATGGTAATCAGCAGGATCAGCCCCATGAGCAGGCCACTTCGCAGCCCCATGAACAGCAAAAGCACAATAATGACAATGCCCACCGCCTGAGCAAGGTTCATGAGAAAAGCAGATACTGCCTCCTCGACTACTTCAGGCTGGTTATACACTGTGTTCAGTGTCATGCCGATGGGTTGCTGTTTTTCCAGGCGTTTCAAAGCCTCATTGAGACTCTCACCTACATCAACAACGTTGGTGCCCTCTGCAAATGACACGCCGATGGTCAAAGCAGGCAATCCGTCAGAGTGGTAAAGCAAGGCGGGTGAGTCATTGGTCACCCTGCGAACTTCGGCCAGATCGCTGAGCCGGATAATACCCGAATCAGCGCTTCCAACTGCCAGTTGCTCAAGTGCCTGAACGGAATCAAGCTGACCGGTTGGCTGAACGGATAACGACAGCCCTTCACTGCGCAGGTGGCCAGCGTTGCCCACCGTATTCTGCGCATTCAGAAGGCTTGCCAGGTATTCTGGCGAGATGCCAAGAGCACGCATACGGTCACGGTCCAGTGACACGATCATCTGCTCGTCGACACGACCACCGATACTGACTTTTGCGACGCCCTCCAACAATCGCAGTTCTCGCTGAATGAGATCCGCATGGTCACCAAGATCTTTCAGCGAGTAGCCGTCACCACGCAACGTGAGCAGCAGGCCGAAGACATCGCCAAAGTCATCGTTCACGATGGACGTGTTCACGCCTGGTGGCAGACCAGGCTGGGCATCATTAATCTTTCGCCGAAGGATATCCCAATACTGGTCTAACTCCCCTTCTCTGACCGTCTTCTTGAGTTGGACAGTAATCTGCGACAAGCCGTCCGAGTTCACCGAAGTAATGTCATCGATGCCCGGCATCTGCTGGATCGCTTTTTCCAGAGGCAGCGTAACCTCCTCCTCGACTTCAAGAGGCGTTGCTCCGGGATATTGGGTGGTCACCAAGGCGGAACGTAACGTGAACTCCGGGAATTCAAGCTGGCCAAGACCCAGAAACGCGAACATGCCCCCAACCCCAAGCAACAGCGTGACCATCCAGCTGATGGACTTCCGATCAAGAAAATAATCGACCATCTCAGAGCCCGCCCTCTTTTTCCCAGGGACGGACCGAACGATCCCTGTTCATCCGGTGAGCGCCGGCAACCACGATTCTGTCGCCCGGGCTGAGCTCTCCCCGAACAAGCACGCCATCGTTCATTTTCTTACCCGGCTCGACATCCACCGGCTCGACGCTGCCCGTGTTATCGCCATTCTCACCATCGGCAGCAGCCACGTATCGCCAAACCACGCTAGTGCCGGGTTCTGCGTCAGGTGTTACAAGCGCCGCGGTTGGTATCAGCCACGACGGGGCGCTCTCTCCAGCCAATGTGCCGTAATCAAGCAGAACGGTCGCGCTCATCCCCGAAAGCACTGTGATGTCCTCGGGTTCAGGGAGCGTTACGGTAACCTCATAACTGAGCGACCCCTGAGAGGCATTGCTGTCATGCTCTTTGTAGCTCGCGGCGTAGCGTTTATCGGGAAGCTCGGGAAACTGTACCCACGCGATAGTGTTGCCATTGGCGCGAACGTTCCTGGATCTCTGTGGTTGAAGGCGGCGGACCTGTTGTTCAGGCATCTGGAACGAGACGTCGATAGAGCCGGGCCGTTGCAGTTCGGCAATGGCCTGCTGCGCTGATACAACCTGAAAGACATCCACCGGCACCCGTGAAATGACGCCATCAAATGGCGCTTTGAGAACGGTATAGGAAAGTTGGTCCTCCGCGCTGGCCAGTTGCGCTCTGGCAGAGAGGTACTCGGCCTCGGCCTCATCGAAACGGGCCTGACTGATGGCCTGGCGCTCCAACGATATTCGCATTCGCTCGAAGGTGGCCTGTGCCAGATTGAAATTTGACCGGGCGTTTTCCAGGCGGGTTCTTGCGTCCCGATCGTCCAGGCGGGCAACGACCTCCCCTTTTTCCACAGTGTCGCCTGCTTTAACGGCCAGCTCCGTCAGCTCTCCTCCCACTCTGAAAGAGAGTTCTGAATGGTCAGACGCCGAGACTCTGCCCGGATACTGATTGAGCGTGCCTGACTGCGCCTGCTCCAGCGTCATGAGCTTTACCGGGTAGACAGTTTGCTGTGTCAGAGGGGGCGCCTCCGCCGAACATCCCATCACCAGGAGGCTCGAAAGCATTGCAAGCGCTTGTAGGCCTCTCAAGGGCATGGCGGTACTGACCATCTTGAATTTCATAACGCGTCACTCTCCAGAAAAAATTAGGTATTCCGACGATCGGCAACCGCATCCCAAGCCATATTAAACGCTAATTCGATATGCTCATCGGTACCTTCGAACGACCCTTGCAGGCATCGTTGAACGAGGTGGTAAATCGGGCGGAACATAAACGTTTCGAGAAGTGGAAAAGGTACCGGTTTGATCAGCCCGGATTGCTTTCCCTGATCAACTGCATTCAAAAGATTTGCGGCTCGGCTTTCGTTTCGTGCCTGGATCTCGGGAGTCATCCAAGCAGAATGCGTGAACGTCTCGTGGTAGCGGAATAGTTCCGGACGCTCAAGGCCGATCCGGAACAGTGTGTGCCACTGGCGTCGCAGTCCTTCACGCAGATCTTTCCCGCGAGAAAAACTGTCCAGCGCCGCATCAATGACCTGATCGCTGACGTAATAAAATGTCGCCAATAAAAGCTGTTCTTTATCTTCGTAATAGATGTACAGCGTGGCTGGTGACAAACCCGCAGCCTTGGCTATCTTGCCAACCGAGGTTGCTGAAAAACCGTGATCTGCTACTTCCCTCACGGTAGCTTCCAGGAAGGCTATTCGTTTCGAGTCGTCTCTTTGCCGCATTTGTCTGCTCAACGCTTCAAATTGGTCGGCCTAAAATAAATGAACGTTCACTTATTTTCAAACCGAAAATATAGGCGTATACCGAAGTAGGTGCCCTACTGACTAAATTCCTGATCTTGCAACCTGGGGAATTGGCGCCGCGTTTGCCATCGGCTGGACACCCTGTATAGGCCCCATACTCGGGGCCATATTGGCGCTCAGCTCCACGCATGCCAATGCTGAGGCGGGCATGCTGTATCTGGCGGCGTATTCGTTGGGGTTGGCTCTTCCTTTTCTCGGAACCGCCCTGTTTATTGAACACTTTCGGCAACGAGTACGCTGGCTCAGTCGCTGGAGTAGACTGCTGAGAGCGCTTGCTGGCTTGGTGCTCGTTGTAATGGGAGTAATGGTGCTCACCGGTCGGATGACACTCTTTGCGTCGTGGATGTTGTCGACGTTTCCGGTTCTCGGAAGGCTTGGTTGAGCTTCCTACAGCCAAACTACAGGGAACGGTCCATGGCTTCATGCTCAAATACTGCGTATAAACAGGTTTCATGAACAAATGGGGCCGCTATTTCGTTAACTAATGGCTTTGCATTGCCGAACCATTGAAGCGGCTCATTGTTCTTCAGGACTGAATTAAAAACCGATTCGCAGTGGAGGATCTTGAACGTTCGCTTTTGTTTAGCAGCGGACCGATCGAGGCGCCAGGCGACAGGCGGAGGCCGCAGGCCGGCGGATCAGAGGGATTGGTGGGCCTAATAGAAACAGATAGAAATTGATTTCTCTCGGCCCGGCCAACCCATCGACAATGCGACAGATTGAATCCTGGAGAACGCTCTTTAATCAAGTCAGACTTCACTTCGCACTGGGGTGCTCCTGCAAATGGCGCAATTCAGCGTGCCCTTTCCAATATGCGTCTGGTTGCTGCAATTTGCGAGATTAAGACGGATTATGCCAACTAAGCCCCGCCATCAAGGGTTTCCAGATGATCCGCCCACTTTTGCAGCCACTCTCGACATTCGAGCTCATAATCGTGCAGATCATAAGTCCCTTCAATACCCTTTCTCGAATGACCTATCACTGCTTCAGCTACCTCATTGCGACAGCCTAAACGAGACAAGCCCGTACGAACCGTACGGCGCAGATCGTGGGGAGACCAATCGGGAATGCTATCCAGCCAAGCTTGGCCTGGCTTAAAGTAGGTGCCACTCCGAGCCTTGTCAGAATTCCTCAAATACCATTTTGTCTCAGTAAGCGATTTCTGTTGGATCGGCAATCCCGTCCGACTCGAAGGAAACAGATAGGTATTGGTGGTTAAACGAAGCTGACGAAGAAAAGCCACGGCTTGGCTCGGCAACTGCACATACCGCTCGGCTCCGTTCTTAGAGTCTCGCATATGCCAAACTGCTTGATCGAGATCCACATCGGACCACCGCGCCTTGCAAACCTCCCCCGTGCGAGCTCCGGTCCACAGAGTCAAACGAATGACGTTCTTCTGTGTTACCGAGAAACCAGAGCCTGGCAACCACGCTAACACTTCCTTCAACTCCGCATCAGAAAGTACCCGTTTGCCCCGAACAGACGTAAGCCGGACTCTAGCCTGTTTCAGGCTCGACTTTGCCAACAAAGCCGGGTTCGCAAAATCATCGTCAAACTTGCCAAGGCCAATCGCATAATCGTAAGCGGCACTAAGCTCACGCAACACATTCCCAGCCTGAACGTTAGCCCCTCGGTCAAGAATGCCCTTCACCATCTCTACCACATGCTTACGCCGGACCTCCGCCGCAGATCGATCCCCCAGAGTACGTACAGCATCACCGTACAGGGTACGCCTAGTCTCGGCCTGCCCCTTGGGTTTCCGTGCACCAGGAACTCGTTTCTTTGTCCCGGTTCGGCGATTTACAACCAGTCGATCCTCAATCACCTCAGTCAAATACAACTCAACCAGGTCACGAACGGTAAACGCAGCCACCTCTGCAGCTTGCTTATCCTCTTCATTTTTTGCACTTTGACGTGCTTTCTCCCGCTGAATTTCGGCACGAATGCATACGCCATCTCGTCGTAAAGCCTTCATCCGAGCAAGCTCTAGACGAGCCTCAGCCAGACTCATCGACGGGTAATTCCCTATCTTGACTTGAGTTAGCTTGCCCGTTTCGGGGCTCCGGTAGCGATAGATGAACGACCTGCCACCATTCGCCCCACAGGTCACACGCAGACCGGCATTTTCTCCAGTGTCCACTTTGACTTTATCGCCAGGCCGCATCGTCTCAATGGCTCTGGCCGATAGTGGCTTGTTGCCGTGTTTGTTATTCTGCATGCTTTGATCCATTAACTGATTGGAACGATAGCCATCGATGGCATTGATGAAACTCTGGCCATAAGTATAGCTTTTCATCATTTACAGCCTTTTTTGTTAAGGCGCCCACAACCCTACACCAAAAGCTATACTAAAACCTATACTCTTGAACTGGATTGCAGCAGATTTCATCAGACTCCTTTAGACGCTACACAGAACAAATTCACCAGACGACCCCCTCTCCAAAGGCGGTTTAGAGCTATTTTACGGGCAAACTACCAGTGAGCACAGACGATCTGAAAACTTCACACACCCCCATGATGCAGCAGTACCTGAAAATCAAGGGAGAACACCCGAACGAGATGGTGTTCTACCGCATGGGGGACTTCTACGAGCTGTTTTACGATGACGCTAAAAAAGCCGCAGAGTTGCTGGACATTACCCTGACCGCACGTGGCCAGTCCGGAGGTAATCCGATTCCCATGGCAGGGGTACCCTTCCATTCGGCCGAAGGCTACATTGCCCGCATGGTTCGCGCGGGCCAGTCCATCGCTATCTGCGAGCAGATTGGAGATCCTGCCACCAGCAAGGGCCCGGTGGAACGCAAGGTCGTGCGCATTGTCACTCCCGGCACACTGAGTGACGAGGCGTTTCTGGAAGACCGCCGCGATAACCTGCTGGCAGCCATCTACCATCACAAAGAGCAGTTCGGTTTTGCCTCACTGGATATTTCCAGCGGCCGGTTCGCGGTGTCGGAACTGGAGAGCCTTGAAGCCCTGCAGGGTGAGCTTCAGCGCCTGCGACCCGCTGAAATCCTGATCAGCGAGGATTTTCCCTATACCGACATCCTTGAGGGTTTCACCGGCGTACGCCGCCAGGGCCCCTGGCTGTTTGAATCGGACACCGCCCTCCGGGTGATCACCCAGCAGTTGCAGGTACGCGATCTCACCGGCTTTGGCTGCGAAGACCTGACCCTGGCCGTTTGCGCTGCCGGCTGCCTGCTGCAATACGCCAAGGAGACCCAGCGCACAGCACTGCCACATATCCGAAAACTGACCCGCGAACGCCGGGAAGACGCCGTGATACTGGATGCCGCCAGCCGCCGGAACCTGGAAATCAACACCAACCTGATGGGTGGCCAACAACACACCCTGGCCTGGGTGATGGACCGCACCGCCACCGCCATGGGAGCCCGGGAGCTCCGACGCTGGCTGAATCGTCCACTTCGGGATGTTGAGCGCGTGCGCCAGCGCCAGCAGGCGGTATCTGCGCTGCTGGACGGTTTCCACTATGAGCCGGTGCACGATCTGCTGAAACGGGTGGGTGATATCGAACGGATTCTGGCCCGGGTTGCCCTGCGTTCTGCCCGCCCCAGGGACCTTGCGCGCCTGCGCGACGCTTTTCATGCCCTGCCAGAACTGCAGGAGGCACTGAAACCGGTCAACTCACACCATGTCGTGAAGCTGGCCACCGTCATCGGTGAATACCCGGAACTGGCCGACCTTCTGGAACGCGCCATCATCGACAACCCGCCGGTGGTGATTCGTGATGGCGGTGTGATTGCCGAAGGCTTCGACGAAGAATTGGATGAACTCCGCAACATCAGTGAAAACGCCGGCCAGTACCTGCTGGATGTGGAAACCCGGGAGCGTGAACGCACCGGCATTTCCACCCTGAAAGTGGGGTACAACCGGGTGCATGGTTATTACATCGAAATCAGCCGGGCGCAGTCTGACCAGGCGCCGGTGGACTATATCCGCCGCCAGACCCTGAAAAACGCCGAACGCTTCATCACCCCGGAACTGAAAGAGTTTGAGGACAAGGCACTGAGCGCCAAAAGCCGTGCCCTGGCCCGGGAAAAAGGCCTGTACGACGATGTCCTCGAAACCGTGGCCGAACAGCTGGCCCCGCTACAGGACGCCGCCCAGGCCCTAGCCGAACTTGACGTGCTGAGCAACTTCGCCGAACGAGCCACTTCCCTGCGCTTCACCGCGCCGGAATTTACCGACCAGCCAGGATTTGATGTGGAGGAAGGTCGGCACCCGGTGGTGGAGCAGCTGCTCGACGAGCCTTTTGTGCCCAACAACCTGTTGATGGATACCAAACGCCGCATGCTGGTGATCACCGGCCCGAACATGGGCGGTAAGTCCACCTACATGCGCCAGGCCGCCCTGATTGCCCTGCTGGCCTACACCGGCAGTTTCGTGCCCGCCAACCGCGCCGTGCTTGGCCCGGTGGACCGGATCTTCACCCGCATGGGCTCCTCGGATGACATTGCCGGTGGCCGCTCCACCTTCATGGTGGAAATGACCGAAACCGCCAATATCCTGCACAATGCCACCGAACACAGCCTGGTGTTGATGGATGAAGTGGGCCGCGGCACCAGCACCTTCGATGGCCTTTCGCTGGCCTGGGCCACGGCCGAGCACCTGGCGAAGAACATCCGGTGTTATACCCTGTTCGCCACCCACTACTTCGAGCTGACCCAGCTGGCCGATGACCTGGAACATGCGGTTAACGTGCATCTGACCGCCACCGAGCACGACGATTCCATCGTGTTTCTGCACAATGTGCACGATGGCCCGGCAAGCCAGAGTTACGGGCTGCAGGTGGCAAAACTGGCCGGTGTACCCCAGGATGTGATCCGCAACGCCAAGACCCAGCTGGCGCATCTGGAAGGCCTGGAAGCAGGCAGCACCCCGTCGCCAGCACCCGTGAGCGTTAACGAGCCGAAACCGGCTGCACCAACTGCGACAAAGGCCGCCAGTGTGGAGGCGGTGTACCAGGGCGATATGTTTGCCATGGCCGAGCCGAGCGTGGTGGAACAGGCCCTGGAAAAGCTCGATCTGGACGGCATTACCCCAAGAGACGCGCTGAACCAGCTTTATGAACTCAAGGGGTTACTGGCAAAATAACAGCATTCTGCGCCAAACTTGATCTGGGTAATAACGATATAGCAGGCCAACGCTTGCGGCAGTGTGGGGGGCTCCCTACAATATCGCTCCAAATTATAAACGGGGCCGGGTAACTGACAGGCTCCTGATGAGACTGAATCTTCTACGAACCAGGGATCTGACTATGGCGTTTATCGTTACTGATAACTGCATCAAGTGTAAATACACCGACTGCGTGGAAGTCTGCCCCGTGGACTGCTTCTACGAAGGCCCCAACTTTCTGGTGATCGACCCGGACGAGTGCATTGACTGCGCCCTGTGCGAGCCAGAGTGCCCGGCCGAGGCCATCTTCTCGGAAGACGAGCTACCGGCAGGCCAGGAAGCCTTTGTTGAAATCAACGCAGAACTGGCCGGCAAGTGGCCCAACATCACTGAAAAGAAAGACCCGCTGCCAGATGCCGAAGAGTGGGACGGTAAGCCCGACAAACTCAAGTACCTGGAGCGCTGAGACCAGGCCGCGCGCAAACAAAAAGGCCGGAGGCATCACCTCCGGCCTTTTTTGTGTTTGGCCCTGATGCGTTTCAGCCAGCGGCCGCCAGCAGCTTTTTCGTCGCCGCCGAACGATAGAACGGTTCCAGCCTGCGCCGCAACAACGCCTCCAGGTAGCCCTCCTGCCGGAGCAGATCCACCAGCGGCAAGCCCACCGCTTCAAGTTCCGTGACGATCACTTCCCGCGTGACGCCGATATCCGCGAGCAGGTTCATCACTGGTTGGTTACCATAACGGGCATACAATCCCTCCACTACTGCCTGAACACAGCCCTCAAAATACGGTGTCTGGCGGAAATGCAGCCAGAAGTCATAGCCCAGCACCACAAATTCCTGCAGCTGAACATCACCCAGTCCGTCCTGCAGATCCTCGATGGTTCGGTCTTCGAGAGACACCCAGGCCGCCATGACTGTGTCACGCAGTTCGTCATCACTCAAAGCCTTGTGCAGGAACTGCTCACTTCGGGCAATCAGGCTCGGCAGGCTGTCCGAAAGCCAGGCCTTGATGCGGCGTTCAAAGGTCTCATCCAGTCCCGGCACGGCCTTGTTAGCCATTTTCTTGCCGAATTTCATCATCGAGCCCACCCCGGGTACTGAGCGGGTAATCAGATTATCCTCGTAGAGGTAGTTCACCAGGCCGTGATAGACCACATTCGACACCAGCTCCTGATAAACCGGGTGCGCCATAATCTCACTGATCACCCGTTCCCGCTGGTGGCGCAACTCCAGGGCTTCCTCAACAAACGCACTGGCCTGCTCCCGGGACAGAATATCGCCCAGCCTGGTCTGGCTCTGAACCGGGGCCTTCAACACTTCGGTTGCCAGGTCCGCTGCCAGCTCCGGAATGCCGGCATCCAGCTCCATGCTCACCACCACCCGCCGGATCAGGCCCATAATCTGCTCGGCACTAACCACACGCTCCAGGGTCACGCTATTGGCATACTCCAGCAGTTCGTCCACTTCCTGATGCAGGAACTTTTTCAGTTTGGCGCCTTTCAGGGCATTCAGCTCGTGCCGAACGTGGGCTTCAAGTAATTGGTCCGCCAGGGTTGAGGTGGTCTCGGTCATAAGCCTGTTTTCCTTTGCCAGGTTTTCTTGTCTGGCAAAGAGGCTAACACGTTCCGGCGTATGGCGGGTTTGCCCGAACTACACCATCAGGCGTGATACAGGGCCAGTCTGGCGACCGGCCCGTTCGATTTACTGAAAATCACTGAACTCGTGAGGCTCGGCGGCCAAAGCCAGGCAGATACTGCCCGGCCCCACATAAATGGCACTGGTAATACCCATCTGGGACAACAACAGCTCAACGCCGTTCTGCTCACACGCGTCCCGAAGGCGATTCAGGCCCGGCAGATCCTCGATCTCGGTCCAGCTCAGGCCACAGGAAAGGCTGACATACGGCGTCAGCAAACCCGCTTCCACCCGGGCGACCGCGTAATTCATCACCTTCTCCACAGCCATGTCGAAGTTACGGGTCTTGGCAACCGGTTTGCCTTCCACACCCTGCCCGAAAATCACCGGGATGATGTTCAGCGCCTTACCCAGGAAAGCCGCCACCGCAGACACGCTTTTGTCACCTCGGCGCCGGGCGCGTTCACGGATGTAATGCAGATCCCGGGGAATAACGCAGGTGTAGATTTTGTCAGTGAAGGTTTCCACTTCATGGCGAAGCGCATTCTTCGAAACTTTCTGGCCAATCAGCTTCAGCGTGTGAGCCGCCAGCAGCCCCTGGCCGGCAAAGATCTGTTTGCTGTCGATCACCCGCATGGAAAACTTGCCATCCCGGCCTGCGGCTTTGCGCGCTTCTTCATAATGCGCCATCACCGAGTTCATGGCCTCGGAAGCATTCTGGTAAATCAGGCTCCGGCTGCGGGTGACGGTTTCGCAGATAGCCACATCAAATTCGGTGACGATCTTTTCCATGAACAGATCGTGAATCTGCTCGGCGCTGAACGCTTCCGTCTCGGCTTCGTGCCCTTTATCGAGCATGCCGCTCTGGTAAAACTCCTGGGTGCGGACAGGATCGTGGTTATCGATGTAGGTCTGGCCATCAATAATGGCTGTAACGGGCAGCACAAACAGGTCGTGTTTGCGGGCGAATTCGTAGGGTAGATCACAGGCGCTATCAACGATCAGACCAACTCGCATGCTGAATGTCTCCGGGTTCGGGCGCGTCCTCTGGCGAGTGCGCCCTTTTTTATGATTATTTTGCAGCGCCTCAGTGTTACACAGGCTGATGAAAATTTCAGCAACCCGGCAACCGGCTCAGGCTTCCAGTTCCCTCAGATTGGCTTCCAGCAAACCGCGATTGTCCTGCTGCCACGGGTGGAAATCCCGCCGAAAATAGGCCAGAAAGTCCGGCAGGCACTTGCGCAGAACCCCCGGCTTGCCCCACAGGAAATTGAGACCACCCAGCCAGGTTCGCAGGCTCCAGAGCTTGCCGTCGGTTTTCAGTAGACTGCAGGTATTGAGGAAGGTGTAGCGGAAGAAATTCCAGGTTACGAACAGGAACACGATCCGGCGAAGCTTGTCGTTGCCAACACAGGCCCGGTAAACATCGAAGGCCACCGACTTGTGTTCAGTTTCCTCAATGGCATGCCAGCGCCACAGCCTCCTCATGGTTGGAGTCGCCCCTTCCATCCACTCCGGGTGACTGAGAATGGCGTTGGCCAGAACCGCCGTGTAATGCTCCGCACCACAGGTTCCGGCCAGCTGACGACTCGGCGGCAGGCGCCCGACCCACTCCATATGTTTGCGGAATCGTTGGTCCAGGGCATCAATATCGTAGCCCCGGGCTTTCAGGGCTTCGTTGTATTCCTTGTGCTCGCGGCTGTGCAATGCCTCCTGGCCGATAAAGCCCTTGATCTCTTCTTTCAATTTGGGATCTGTAATCTGATCCCGGTAGAGTCGAACCGCATTGATAAACTGCTGCTCGCCATCCGGAAACTGCAAGGACAAGGCATTGAAAAAGGCCGTTCGAAAGGCATCGTTACCATGCCAGAGCGTTCTCAGTTCGGTACGAACATCGAACCGCAGGTGCCGGGGTTTGACCGTGACACCATCGGGGGTGGAGCTGATCGTCATGGCAGCCTCCTGTGGTCTGTTTGTTGTTATCGGGAGTTTGACTGCGGATAATTTTTAATCAACGGAATCAGTTTACCCCCACGTAACTGCAAACCGGAAGGCATACCTCAAGAAAAAAAGACGCTTTGTCACAATATGACAACTTGTCAGAAACCCGAACAGAAACAAAAAAGGGAGGCGCTCAGGCCTCCCAAGGACACACAGTGGGTAGATGCCGCCGCCGAACACGGCGGCATCAGGTTCAGTGCTCTTTGACCGGCTCCACACCCGGTGCTTCCGGATCTGGGGTAAAGCCGAGAATGTGGGTGCGCTCGATCAGGAAGTACAACACCGCACCAGTGGCCAGGCCCCAGCCCGCGCCGTAAACCGCGAGTACTACGCCCATCGTGCCAGCAATACCACGCTCGGTGTTGTTCTCCAGCTGCTCCAGGCCCACCATCAGACAGATGTAGCCGGTCAGCAGCAGTGTCAGCGACAGGGCAATCGGCAGTACCGGTTGAAAGAAGCTCACCAGCGGCAGCACAAACAGTGCGATAAAGCCGGTAATCCAGAAGGTGCCACCACCGCTGTAGATGGAATCCATGGCATTACGGCCATACTTGTAGCGCTCGGCCATGGTGGCGGTCACCGCCGTCCAGATCGGGCCAGCCAGGCCAGGGTATGGCGCGAAGAACGCGTGGCCGCCGTTACGGATCGCTGTGACCAGATGGACACGGTCCACGCTGTTGTCGATGTCTTCGTCTTTGCGCAGATGGTCAACACGATTCATTAGGGACTGACCCACCACGATGTCACCGAAGGCAATGACATAGGCAATGACTGCAGTCGGGATGGCGTACAGGAACACATTCAGATCCGGGAAGCCGACGCTAAACGGCAGGTAATTCCACAGCTGGTCAAACGCCGGCTTGGTGATGCCCCATTCCACGTTGGGCACCGCGTATTCGCCAGTGGCAAAGCCCACCAGAATGGCCACCACCATACCCGGCACCATGCCGTAGTTGGCAATCTTGCGGGCGATCACGTTCTTGTCGACGAAACCTTTGAACGAGACCGAGAACATCAGATACAGACACACCAGGCCGCCTACGATCAGGGAGATCGGCGTATTGGCCAGGCGGCCGCCAGCCTCGATTTCACCCATCAGCGCTGCAATACCGGCACCGATAATGATACCGCCCTTCATGGAGCGCGGAATCCAGTTGACCAGTTTACTGCCGAGCCGGGTAACACCCAGAATCAGGAAGATCAGGAACACCAGGAACTGCAATGCAAACAGCGCCTGGATGGCCTCAGGACCGGGTTCATAATCGGAAAGGAACAGCAGCACCACCGGAATACCCGGGGTAATCCAGCCGGGCACCAGAGGCACACCCAGCAAGGCAGGCAGCATAAAGCCGATACCGCAGATCACCACGTAAGCCAGGGCCACGTCGTAGGGAACACCGAGATATTTTTCCAGCAGAGGGATCATGGCCAGACTGACCACGAACATGATCAGCGCCTGCACCATCTCCGCGAATTCCCAGCGGTAATGCACAAACGGAAGACGAACTTTGAAGGGACCAGCAGGCCAGTACGGCTGCTCTTCACCATTTTTTCTGTGGAACATTTGCATAAAGAAACCTCCAGACACCGTGTTTCAGGCGCCAGCCAGTGTTGTTTTTGTGGAGAGGTGTGGCTGCGCCGGCAGGCGCAGCCGTCATGGGATTCAGTTCAGGTCTTTGGCCTGGTCCCTCAGTACGAACTTCTGGATCTTGCCGGTTGAGGTTTTCGGCAGCTCCGTGAAGACCACGGTCTTGGGCACCTTGAACCGGGCCAGGTGCTCGCGGCAGAAGTTGATGATGTCGTCTTCAGACACATCCCCGGCTTCCGGCTTCAGGGTGATGAAGGCACAGGGAGTTTCGCCCCACTTCTCATCAGGCCGGGCAACCACCGCCGCTTCCAGTACAGCCGGATGGCGATAGAGGGTATCTTCCACCTCGATGGTGGAGATATTCTCGCCACCGGAGATGATGATGTCCTTCAGGCGATCCTTGATTTCCATGTAGCCGTCTTCGTGCCACACCGCCAGGTCGCCAGTGTGGAACCAGCCACCACGGAACGCCTCTTCCGTGGCGGTCGGGTTTTTCAGGTAACCCTTCATCACCGTGTTACCGCGCAGGAAGATCTCACCGATGGTTTTACCGTCTTTGGGGACCGGCTGCATGGTGTTGGGGTCCGCCACCATGGTGCCGCCCAGCGTGTGATAACGAACACCCTGGCGGGCCTTGATTTTGGCGCGATCATGCAGGGGCAGCTCGTCCCATTCGGATTTCCAGGCACACACGGTGACCGGGCCATAGACTTCGGTCAGGCCATACACGTGAGTGACCTTGATGCCCATCTCTTCAATGGAACCAATCACCTGGGCGGGGGGCGCCGCGCCGGCGGTCATGGATTTCACTTCGTGGTCGATGCCCGCCTTGGCTTCCGGTGAAGCATTCAACAGGGCGTTCAGAACAATCGGAGCACCACACATGTGGGTAACCTGATGATCACGAATTAACTGCAGGATTTTCTCCGGGTCTACCCGGCGCAGGCACACGTGGGTGCCGGCCATGGCGGTGATGGTCCAGGGGAAACACCAGCCATTGCAGTGGAACATCGGCAGGGTCCACAGGTAGACCGGGTGCATGTCCATGGACCACACCGTCTGGTTGCCCAGCGCGTTGATATAGGCACCGCGGTGGTGATACACAACACCCTTGGGGTTACCGGTGGTGCCGGAGGTGTAGTTCAGGGAAATAGCATCCCACTCATTATCCGGGAAGCTCCACTGGAACTGTGGGTCACCTTCCTGCAGGAAGGCCTCGTAATCCAGATCGCTGACCTGAACGCCCTCACCATACTCCGGGTCGTCCACGTCAATCACCAGCGGCTTATGCTCCAGATGGCGCACCGCATCCTTGATCACCTGACCGAACTCACGGTCGGCAATGACCACCTTGGCCTCGCCATGCTCCAGCATGAAGGCGATGGCTTCGGCATCCAGGCGAACGTTCAGGGTATTGAGCACGGCACCGATCATAGGGATGCCAAAATGGCACTCCACCATGGCCGGAATGTTCGGCAGCATCACGGCAACGGTATCGCCCCGGCCGATTCCACGGCCCTTCAGGGCAGATGCCAGGCGCAGACAACGGTCGTAGGTTTCAGCCCAGGTGCGGCGAATAGCACCGTGAATGATGGCCGGGTAATCCGGATACACACTGGCCGTGCGCTCGATAAAATCTATGGGGGATTGAACAGCGTAGTTCGCGTCCCGGGGCTCTAGGCCCTGGTCAAAAATCGACGTCATTGGCGTGGTCCTCTAACTCGAATGTTGTTCTTATGGCGTATTCAGAAGAATCGCTAAAGCAGCTATACTCAGCATTGCCGAAAATGGTAGACCACAGCAAAATTACTAGAAACTCTACCATGGTATTATGGGAATACTTCTATAATATATGACAAATCCCAACAATCCTCGACAAATCAGTCTCCTGCTGGACAGCGACCCGCAACCCACGCTGATTCTGGCGGCCGACGCAACGGTATCCGACTGTAACCGGGCCACCCGTGAGTTGCTCACTATCAGTAAAGCACCTTCACCGGATACTTTGTTGCCGGTAAACACTCCGGCGCTGGTGCAGGCGGCCATCAGCCAGGGCCGGGCCATTGAAGAGGTGGAGTCACGGTTCAGTGACCGAATCGTCCTGTGGAGCTTTATTCCCTTGCAGGAGGGCACGCAGGTTCTGGTGCGCGGGCGCGATGCCACCAACGACATTCTGGATCAGGAGCGGGCGGTGCGCTCCAACCGGCTTTACCGCCTGATCACCGAAAACACCACCGACCTGATCTCTCGCCATGCCCCGGATGGCCGTTTTATCGACGCCACGCCTGCCTCCTGGCGGCTACTGGGATACTGGCCCGAAGAGCTGCGCGGCAAGGCCCTGGAAGACGTCTTCCAGGGGGAGAATCTGGCCGAGGAGCTGGCACAGACCCGCCACCGGCTGCGGGAAGACGGCTACGCCACTCTCACCCTTGAACTCCATCACCGGGATGGCAGCCGCCGCTGGTTCGAGATTGCCAGCCGGGCCATTCGCGAGACGTACACCGGTGCCGTAGTCGAAGTGATCAGCGTCTCCCGCGATATTACGGCCCGGGTAGAATCGGAAGAGCAGAACCGCCGTCTGGCAGACGAACTGGCCCACACCGCTCGCCTGGCCACCCTGGGCGAGCTCGCCTCGAGCATTGCCCATGAGATGAACCAGCCGCTGGCCTCAATCGTCAATTTCGCCAGCGCCAGTCAGCGTTTTCTCAAGGAAGCCGACAAGCATCCGGACCGTCTCCTGAAAGTGGACGACGGTCTGCAGAAGATCGTGCATCACGCCAACCGGGCCTCGGAGGTCATCAAACGGCTGCGAGCTTTCCTGCGCAAGGGCCAGAAGCGCATGGCACCGGTCTCGCTCAACGCCGTCATCAGCGACGTGGTAAAGCTGTGCCAGTGGGAAGCGGAAAAAAACGGGGTACGGTTGCAGGAGTATCTGGCCGCCGATTCTCCCGTGATTACCGCAGACCCGGTTCTGCTGGAGCAGGTGTTGATCAACCTGATTCGTAACGGCATAGAAGCCAATGTCGAAGCCCGCGGCGAAACCGGTCGGCTGTCCCATATCGTGGTGACCACCTGCATCAACGATCAGCGCGAAACCCTGATCCAGGTCACCGACGAGGGTACGGGCCTGGATGACGAAGGCATACGCCAGATGTTCCAGCCGTTTTTCACCAGCAAACCCAAAGGCCTGGGGCTCGGGCTTTCCATGAGCCGTTCCATTATCGAAGGTTTTGGCGGCTTTCTCGACGCCATACCCGCCGAAACCGGCGGGCTGTCATTGATCTGCCGGTTCCCGCCCAACCATCACCGGCTCGCCCCAAATCGCACCGCAGATTTCGCACATCCGCCAGGAGAAAAACCCTGATGCCAGACACGCACAACACGGTCTACGTGGTCGACGACGACGCCGGCATGCTTGAATCCACCCAGTGGCTACTGGAGTCAGTGGGACTGAAAGTGAAAGCCTACAGCGATGGCCGCCAGTTTCTGGATGCGGTGGAGGACCAGCGGCCTGGCTGCGTGGTTCTGGATATCCGTATGCCGGGGCTGGGAGGATTGAACGTACAGGAAGAGTTGCAGAAACGAGGCCTGGACGTGCCGATCATCTTTGTTTCCGGCCACGCCGACGTGCCCATTGTGGTACGGGCCTTCAAGTCCGGGGCTTTTGACTTCATCGAAAAACCATTCAACGAACAATTGTTGCTGGACAGTGTGCAACAGGCCCTTCAGGACGCCGACGATCCCGCACCAAACGCAACGCCTGCTGCCGGTACCGAAGCATTGATTGCCAGTATGACCCGCCGGGAGAAGGATGTATTCCTGCCCCTGGCCCAGGGTTACACCAGCAAGGAAATTGCCGAGCAACTGGATGTCAGCGTCAAGACCATCGACCTGTACCGGGCCCGGGTAATGAAGCGCCTTGGTGCAGAGCGCCTGCCAGACGTGACCGGCCTGGCCATTGCCGCGGGTCTGTTGAACCCGCTCGAACTCAGGCAGCCCGCTCAGCCGGACTGACGCTGGACTTCGTGGGCCAGGGAGCCAAGTCGTATCACCGCGGTCTCCAGCCGATCCGTCCAGGGATTGCCGCCGTTCAGCCTCAGGCAGTTCTCGAACTTGTTGGTGGTTGAGAACATCAGCCCCGGCGCCACGTTGATGTTTTCGGCCCGGGCTCGCCGATACACTTCGGTACCCGATACGCCATCCGGCAGCTGCACCCAGAGCACAAACCCACCCTGGGGTCGGCTGACCGCCGTACCCTCCGGGAACGACCGGGCCACGGACGATCGCAGCCGCTCGGTTGCCTCCCGGAAGTGTTGCCGGGCACCGCGCAAATATCGGTCGTAACCGCCCTGCTCCAGAAAATGCGCCACCGCCAGCTGTGGTATGGACGAGGTTGCCAGATTCACAAAATATTTGTGCTGGCGGGCACTGGCCATGTGCCGGCCGGGAATCATCCAGCCCAGTCTCAGGCCCGGTGAAATGGTTTTGGAAAAGGAGCTACAGTAGATCACGTTGTCTGCGCGATCAAAGGCCTTGGCAGGCCGCGGTCGTTCACCGGTGTGGTAAAGGTCGCCATAGATATCGTCTTCAATCAACGGCACATTGGCAGCCGCCATCATGGCCACCAGCTGCTGCTTGCGCTCGTCCGTCATCCGGGCACCCATGGGATTACTGTGATTCGGCACCACCACACAGGCTTTCAGCGGCCACTGTTCCAGGGCCAGCTGCAGGCCCTCCAGACTGATGCCATCAGACGGATGGGTTGGAATCTCAATTACCCGGAGCCCCACCACCTCCAGCGCCTGCAGGATTCCCGGAAAGGAAGGCGACTCCACCGCCACAATGTCACCGGGCTGGGTCACAGCCCGCAGGGCCAGAATGATGGCTTCCTGGGCACCGTTGGTGGCGAGCACATCGTCTGGCGAGATCGGCACGCCGAGGGTGGCCATGCGCTGGGCAATCTGCCGGCGGAAGGATTCCTTGCCGGGGAAGGCATAATCCAGGGTTTCCAGGCCCCGCCTGGCAGCCCACAGGGTGCTCTGCTGGATCTGCCGCAACGGCAGGTAATCCGGGTGTGGTATGGCGGTTGCCAACGGCACCATGCGCTTCTGCTCGTCCGCGCACAGATCCAGTGTCATTTCCCGGGCAGACACCGGCAGCGGCTGGCTGCGTTGTTCCGACATTCTGGGTTCCGGCACGTCCCTGGCAGGCAACCTTACGAAATAGCCACTACGCTCCCTGGCCTGCAGATAGCCACGGGCTTCCAGCGTCTGGTGGGCCTGAAGCACTGTGGAAATGCTGACACCAAACTGACGGCTGAGCACCCGAACCCCGGGCAAACGCTCACCCTCCCGGTAAACGCCATCACGGATCAGCCCCTGCAGCTGATCTGCTACCTGGTTATAAAGCACACCCATGGTCTTCTCCCTGTTTGCAGTGGCCAATCGAGGTCTATTGCAGCAGATCCGGCGCCAATTCAAGCAGTACAGATTGGCTACTTTTCGGCCAGCACAGTTCAGATTATAGATCATCTGTACCGATTCAATGCCTGGTTAACTGAATCTGTTATGGCAACACGGATAGGCGAACAATAGAGCCATCCACTGAAGAAGGAGTTTCACCATGGCACAGGTACAGAAAACCCACGAGCGCTTTAATCAACAACCGGACAGATCCAGAGCCAGTCAGAAAGACCTGTTCAACCTTGTCGGAGCAGACGCTACCACAGGCAACGGCCTTCACCTGAAAACCATACAAGGCCTGGCCCGGGAGGGCATCCGGGTAATCCCGGCCGGCCACAACCACTGGATTCTCACCGGCAACCGCCCGCTGCCGGAAGTCCACTGCTACAGTGAGCAGGAATTACAGCGCTTCGCCCATTCGCGAGCCAGACATTATCTGACCAACCCCAACAGGGAGAGCCTATGAACACCACACCGATTTATCAGATCGATGCCTTTACCAACACCCTGTTCGGCGGTAATCCGGCAGCCGTTATGCCGCTGGACCAATGGCTGCCAGACGAGCGGATGCAGGCAATAGCACTGGAGAACAACCTGTCGGAAACCGCGTTTCTGGTGCCGTTGCCAGAGTCTGACCCAGCGGATTTCCACATCCGCTGGTTCACCCCTGCGGTGGAAGTACCGCTGTGCGGCCATGCCACACTGGCCTCGGCGTGGGTGGTGTTCAACCGCCTGAACTGGCCGGCCGACACCGTACGTTTTCACTCCAAAAGTGGTCCATTGGCCGTTACCCGCCGGGCAGAAGGCTGGCTGGAACTGGATTTCCCTAATCTGCCTTTCGAGCACAGGCCAACGCCGGCGCTGATTCTGGAGGCTTTGCCCGGGGCGCCGGCCGAGTCTTTCTACGTGCCTAACGACACCAATTACATGGTGGTGCTGGGCTCCGAAGACGAGGTGCGGACCGCAACTCCGGATAACCGCAAACTGGCCGAGCTGGGCAACCAGGGCCTGATTGTGACCGCCCCGGGAACGGACTGCGATTTTGTCAGCCGCTATTTCGCTCCCGGCGCCGGTATCGACGAGGACCCCGTGACCGGCTCCATCCACAGTGTGTTGGTGCCCTACTGGGCTGAGAAGCTTGGTAAAACCGAACTCAGGGCTCGCCAGGTTTCTGCCCGCGGCGGCGAACTGCGCTGCGAGCTCCGGGGCGAGCGGGTGGCCATTTCTGGCCAGGCAGCCTTCTACATGGAAGGCTCCGTTCACCTGCCGTGAGGCTGGTATACTGCCCGGCGTTCTTCACCAACGGCGGGTAGTATAATGGCAGGTTCATCCTCAGCGTATGACGTAATCATCATCGGCGCTGGCGCAGCAGGGCTGATGTGTGCGGCAACCGCCGGCTACCGGGGCCGGCGTGTGCTGGTACTGGACCATGCCAACAAACCGGGCAAGAAGATCCTGATGTCCGGCGGCGGGCGCTGCAATTTCACCAACCTGAACAGCACACCCACCAACTTCCTCTCGGATAATCCCCATTACTGTATCTCGGCGTTGAAGCGGTACACGCCCCAGGATTTCCTCGAACTGGTGGATCGACACGGCGTCGAGTACGAGGAGAAAGCGCCCGGTCAGTTGTTCTGCCGGGACAGCGCCAGAGACGTCCTCAATGTTCTGCTGACCGAATGTGAATGGGCGGGCGCGGAGATCCGGCTGAAGACCCAGATTCAGAAGGTACGGGAAGCGAACGGTGGCTATCAGGTTATGACTGGCAGCGGCGTGCTGAGCTGCGAATCTCTTGTGGTTGCCTGCGGCGGCCTGTCCATTCCCACCATGGGCGCGACCGGATTCGGCTATGAGCTTGCCAGAACATTCGGGTTGAACATTCTGCCGACCCGGGCCGGGCTGGTGCCCTTTACCCTGCAACCGGAGCTGAAACAGCAACTGGCACCACTCTCGGGCATCAGTTGCCCGGTGGATGCCCACTGCCACAACCAGCACTTCCGCGAGCCCATGCTGGTGACGCACCGGGGACTGAGTGGCCCGGCCATGTTACAGGTGTCCAGCTACTGGCGGCCGGGGGAGGAGGTGCACATCAACCTGTTACCGGGCCAGCCAATTCGGGAGGACCTGCTGGCACTTCGCAAGCAAAAGCCGCAATCCACTCCGGCGCAGTATCTCAACCAGCATCTGCCCAAACGTTTTGCCCAGGCATTTAATGAACTTCAGGGCTGGCATGGCCCACTGCAGGGCTGCAGCAATCAGGACATCGAACAGATTGCCGACACTCTGGGCAACTGGACGGTGAAACCGGCCGGCACCGAGGGTTATCGAACCGCAGAAGTGACCTTGGGCGGAGTTGATACACGCCAACTCTCTTCCAAAACCATGGCGGTTCTGGATCGGCCGAATCTGTTCTTTATTGGCGAAGTGGTGGACGTGACCGGGCACCTGGGTGGTCACAATTTCCAGTGGGCCTGGGCGTCTGGTGTCGCTGCCGGCAACGAGGCCTGAGCGCCGCTACAGGTACTTCTCGATAGGCAGCCAAGACAGCATCCGCGACATGGCCCGGCGCCAGAAACCCACCTCCGGCTCGTGCTGCACCTCCTGCCCCTCTGACCGCCAGACCAGTTCATCCTGGCCATTCAGCTCAACCCGCCAGCTGTTCCGGGGCTCCATGGCGTAACGGATATCGTCCGCCACGGCACCGGCGAGCTCCGGGCTTTTGATCACCAGCACCGTCTCACCATTGAGATAAATGGAACGCAGATTCACGTTAAAGGAACCGATAAACAGGGTTTCCCGATCAAACACCACCGCTTTGGAATGAAGGCTTACCTCACCGCCGTCACAGGCCGCGCTCGCGGCCACCCAACGTTGGCAGGCAGGGGCATCCGGTCGCAATTCGTGCAGCTCAATACCCTGTTCCAGCATCGCCCGGCGCCAGCGGGCATAACCCGAATGATTGGTCACCAGATCATTCGTCGCCAGGGAGTTGGTCAGTGCAGCGACCTCCAGGCGACCGTTGCCAATTCCGTCAACCGCTTTCAGCTGGTTGTCGGTGAGGATCAGATACGCCGATTCAATCAAAATCTCGGAGCGAGCGTCCTCTACCAGTTCATACAGGGTTTGTGCGGTTCGCTGGGGAGCCTCTGCGGGTGCATCCGGGTCTTCGGGAGGCGGATCAAACACCAGTTCGGCGGGTGCAGAAACGGTGTTGGCAAACAAAGTCTCCAGATAGCTTCTTGCCGTTTGCCGGTTTCCTGGTGGCTCGATCTGGTAATGCCGCGAGGCGGCAGATTTAATCAGGACGCTGAGCTTCGGTTGTGCCTGTTCAGGCTTGGGATAAAGCTCTACCAGCGGCAAAGTCCAGGGACTGTCCCAGTAGGCCTCGAAATTGACGGTCATGTCCCCCGCCAACGGCCCCAGCACCAGAACATCGCGATCCCGGAAGTTCAGTGTCGGATGCTGATCGAAGTACTCATCCCCGATGTTCCTGCCCCCGGCAATACCCACAAGACCGTCCACCACAAAGGTTTTGTTGTGCATGCGCCGGTTGATGCGATCAAAGTCAGTGATAAACGAGAGCCAGCGGCCAAAGCCATCCCGGGACCGGGATGGGTTGAAAATACGCACGCGGATATTGGCATGGGCATCCAGGAGGGCGAACAGGGATTCCTTGCCAGCGACGTTTATATCGTCCAGCAGCAGGCGAATCACCACTCCGCGATCCGCGGCCGCAACCAAGCGGCTGGCCAGGTAGCGGCCGCTGTCATCGTCGTTCCAGATGTAATACTGGGCGTCGATGCGCTGGCTGGCAGTCTCGATCAGTGCGGCCCGGGCCAGAAAGGCATCCTGGCCTGTGTTCAGCAGTTTTACCGCCGGCAACCCGGCGCCGACCCGCTCTTCGCTCTGTGCCTGCAGAAAAGCGTCTGGCTCCGAGGCGACCGGTATTGCCAGCCCGTGTTCCATCGGCTTGATCCCTCCTGCACAGCCAGCAAGGACAACCAGGGATATCAGGGGCAATAACCTTCTGATCATCGGCTTCCCCTCTCGGCTGCCTGTGAGCAATGGTTGCTCCTTATCTGAGAATAACCAGCGGCTTGTGCGCGGTTTTCAGCATGGTGGTTGTTGTACTGCCCACCAGAAACTGGCGGATTCGCGAGTGGCCGTAAGCGCCCATCACCAGAATGTCGATGCTGTGCTCTTCCTGATAGGCGTGCAGCGTGGGCTCCACATCGCCAGCGCGGATAGCCAGCGTGATCTCAACACCGAGGCCTTCCAGCATTTTTTCCGCTTTTTTCAGTTGCTCCCAACGATCGGCCGTGTCGGCTCCAACCATCACCAGGTGCAAAGGCATGCCCCGTAACACCGGGCTGGCCGCAATCATCTCAATGCCCTTGAAGGCGGTCGCGGAACCATCAAAGGCCACCATGGCACTTTTCGGCTCGCTGTATTCATCTGGCACCAGTAGAATCGGACGATGCACACTACGGATCACGGTCTCAAGCTGGCTACCGATGTGCACATCGCGATCGGAACTGCTTTCACCGTGCAACCCCATCACAAATAGCCGGGTTTCTTTTTCCAGCGCGGTCAGGGCCTCGGCCAGGTTGTCATGGCGCTGGCGCTTGACCGTCTCGCCAATACCCGCAGTTTTTACCCTGGCCTCTGCTTCGTCCAGCATGTGGTGGCCATGCTCCAGGGCAAGCTTGGAGCGCTTACGGTCCAGCTCCGCCAGCTCATCCAGCAAATGCTCGCGGCTGCCAAGGCCGATGCTGCCAGCCAGATCCGGCTCGGCCGGATACCGTTCTTCATCCAGAACATGCAGCAGCATCAGCGGCGTGTCCATGTGGCGGCTGGCCCAGGAGGCAAAGTCGCACACTGCAGGGGCGGCCCGGGAACCGTCAATACACGCCACAATTCTCAACTTGTCTGCCGTCATAGCTGCCTCGCCTTGCGCCTGATTCTGGCTGTTATTATTGCTGCGAATGTCAGAGTTTTCTTTGGTCTGAGTCATATCAGTGCCCCATCAGCTGGTCAACGGCGTCGGGCTTGTCGTGCACCCCGAAGCGGTCAACGATGGTGGCACTGGCCTCATTCAGGCCAATCACTTCCACATCCGCACCCTCACGGCGGAATTTGATCACTGCCTTGTCCAACGCGCCAACGGCGGTAATGTCCCAGAAGTGCGCGCGGCTGAGGTCTATCACAACATTGTCCACCGCTTCCTTGAAGTCAAAGGATTCCAGGAATTTTTCCGAGGAACTGAAAAACACCTGGCCCACCACGGTATAGCGACGGGTGTCTGTTGCCTCGTCCAGCTCGGAGGTCACCAGCATGTAATGGCCAACCTTGTTGGCGAAGAACAGGGCCGCCAGCAGGACACCGGCCAGCACGCCGAAAGCCAGGTTGTGGGTGGCGACGACCACAATGACCGTAACCAGCATCACGATATTGGTGGACAATGGATGCTCCCTGAGATTACGGATGGAATCCCAGCTAAAGGTACCGATGGAGACCATAATCATCACGGCCACCAGGGCGGCCATCGGAATCTGCACCAGCCACTTGTCGAGCACCAGAACCAGAATCAGCAGAAAGACACCGGCCGTGAGCGTGGATAAACGTGTGCGACCACCGGATTTCACGTTGATGATGGACTGACCGATCATCGCGCAGCCGGCCATGCCGCCCAGTAAGCCGGAACCGATATTGGCAATACCCTGGCCCTTGCACTCGCGGTTACGGTCGCTGGTCGTGTCCGTAAGATCATCGACAATCGTCGCCGTCATCAAGGATTCCAGCAGCCCTACCACGGCAAGACCGAGTGAATAAGGCAGGATGATCATCAGGGTTTCCAGCGTCAGCGGTACGTCTGGCCACAGAAAAATCGGCAAGGTATCCGGCAATTCACCCATATCGCCTACGGTACGAATATCCAGCCCCATAACCATGGAGACAATGGTCAAACCGACGATGCAAACCAGCGGAGACGGAATCAACTTGCCCACAGTGGGTATCAGCGGGAAGAGATAGATAATAGCCAGCCCAGCGGCGGTCATGGCGTAGACATGCCAGGTCACATTGGTGAGTTCCGGCAACTGGGCCATAAAAATCAGGATGGCCAGAGCATTCACGAAACCGGTCACCACTGAACGGGATACAAACCGCATCAAGCCGCCCAGTTTCAGGTAGCCGGCGGCAATCTGGATCACACCGGTCAGCAGGGTTGCCGCCAGCAGGTATTGCAGCCCATGCTCTTTCACCAGCGTCACCATCAGCAGCGCCATGGCGCCGGTGGCCGCCGAGATCATTCCCGGGCGGCCACCTACAAAGGCAATAATCACGGCAATACAGAAGGAGGCATACAAGCCCACTTTCGGGTCAACCCCGGCAATGATAGAGAAGGCAATCGCCTCCGGAATCAGTGCCAGCGCAACCACGGTTCCGGCGAGTAAGTCGCCACGGATGTTCGAAAACCAGTTCTGCTTGAGTGCGTTTGTCATGGTCAGGGGTGTCGCTTTCAATTCCTGGGGATATCAGATCGGGGCCGCGAAGGGTACCAGAAACCGTCCTGAAAGTATGGCCAGACTGGCCATCCAGACAGACCGGGGGTGCCGCCGGGGCCGCTAATTGCCTAGAATGCGTTTAAATAATCTTTGTGGTGACAAGTACATGGACGATGTAGCAAGCCAGTTCCTAAACGCCAACCAGACCACCATCAATCTGGCCGTAGCCTTGCTGCTCGGGGCCATCATTGGCCTGGAGCGGGGCTGGGATGCCCGGGAGCAGAAATCCGGGGAACGCATTGCCGGTATCCGCACCTTCTCACTGGTCGGGCTGTTGGGCGGTATTGCCGCCGTATTGTCGGAGCAGATTACCCCCTGGGCCTTTCCGGTATTGCTACTCAGTGTAGTGGCCATGGGGCTGGTGGCCTACAGCGAGCGCCTGGAACACATCCGCAATTTCAGCATTACCGGCATGGTCGGCATGTTGCTGACCTTCTGTTTCGGCGCTGTTGCCGTGGCGGTGGATCCGGTGATCGCCACCGCTGCTGCGGTGGTCACCGCCATCATTCTGGACAACAAGGAAGAAATCCACGGCTGGGTGCACAAGCTTCAGGCCAGCGAACTCGACGCTGCCCTTAAACTGCTTTTGATCTCGGTGGTGATGCTGCCTCTGCTGCCAAACGAGGCCATGGGCCCGGGTGGCGTGCTCAACCCCCGGGAAATCTGGTGGATGGTGGTGATGATCGCCTCCATCTCATTTGTCGGTTACTTTGCCATCCGGGTGGCCGGAGCCCGCAAAGGCATTCTGTTCACCAGCCTGTTTGCCGGGCTGAGTTCATCTACCGCCCTGAGCCTGCACTTCGCCCGGCAATCGGCGAAAAATCCCGACTTCAGCCCGCAGTTTGCTGCCGGCATCCTGATTGCCTGCGGCACCATGTTCCCCCGGATTCTGGTTTATTGCCTGGTCATCAACAAGGCACTGCTGCCCAGCCTGATCTGGCCGGTCGCCATGATGACCGCCCTCCTCTACGTGCCCGCGCTGATCATTTGGCGCCGCAACGCCCGGCAACTGCAGGTGAGCCAGCCCACCATGAACCAGAACCCGCTGGATCTCTCTTCCGCACTGGTGTTCGGTTTCTTACTGACCGCCATTCTGTTACTGGGGGAATTCCTCAAGAATGCCTTTGGCGATGTCGGCATTTACGCCCTGGCCGCCACCTCTGGCGTGGCGGATGTCGATGCCATCACCCTGTCTCTTACCCGGATGTCCAACGATGGCCTGGGCATGGATGCAGCCGTGCTGGGGATTGTCATCGCGGCAGCGGTGAATAATCTGGTGAAATCGGGCATCGCCTGGAGTATCGGCAACCGACAAACCGGTCTGTTGGTGGCTGGCCCGATGGTGTTATCTCTGGCCGCAGGCCTGTTGGTGGCCTGGCTGCAATAAGGTTTCAGCCAGCCTTACGGAAGGTCAGATTGTAGCGGGCCGAGCCGGTCACCGGGTGTTCACCGGCTTTCAGAGTCAGGACGCCGTGGTAACGCAAACGGGCCGGGCCGCCCCAGACCACCACATCACCATGTTCCAGCAGAATACGCGCGGGGCGGTCGTTGCGCTTGAGTCCACCAAACTGAAACACAATGGGCAGCCCCAGGGACACCGACACAATGGGCCAGGCAAAGTCTTTTTCATTCTTATCCTGATGCAGTCCCATTTTGGCCCCTGGCTGATAGCGATTAATCAGGCAGGCATCCGGGTCAAAGCCGGTAAATCCCGCTTCCTGGGCCGACTTGCGGGCCAATGAGACAAAGCTATCGGGTATAGCCGGCCACCGAAGCCCGGATAACGGATCCTGGGGCTGGTAGCGATACCCTGTCTCGTCAGTCACCCACCCCAGGGGGCCGCAACAGGTCATGGCGGCCGACATCTGATGGCCACCCGGCGTTTTCATATGGCGGAACGGCGCGTGTCGCGTCACCTGATCTATATCTCGCATCAAGGCCTGCTGGAGCTTCACGGCATGGCGCCGTAGCACAACCACACCCTCGTCAAAGGCTTCCACTGTCGGTTGATCATTCAACCCGGAAAACAGATCTGGCGTCATAAGCCACCCGTTTATCTTCTGAAATCAGAATAACGCCCGCAGAGCGTCTACACTTAGAGAACCCTTCATCCGTCGTTGGATCCCGACGCTGTGAGACAGACAAAACCGCCACTCAACAAACAGACCGCCCGGGTATCACTGGCATTCCTGATTGCGTCTGCCATCACCCTGGGAATGCTGATACTGGCCATCACACTGGTGGCCCAGAGTTATCGGGGCATGGAACAGGCCAAGGTCACCGCTGCCGCCGCCACTGCCCGACAGCTGGCTCTCAGCGTGGACGATCGTATCAATGCCATTACCCAACCGCCGGCTACGGCGCTGGCCTTGTTGCGGCACGACCCACTCACCCAGAGTTCCACCCTTGAGCAACGACTGCAACGCCTGCCGGTGATTGCCGATGTGCTCACCAGCAGCGATATTGTCAGTGCGGTATACGCAGGCTATGACAATGGCGATTTTTTCCTGTTCCGTAAGATTCGCAGTTCGGGCTCACTCCAGTTTCCGGACGCCCCCGCAACCAGTCGCTATCTGCTGCAAAGCCTGGAATACCAGGGCAACCTGCGCAAGGGCATCTGGCAATTCTATAACAGCGACCTGGAACTGCTCGAACGCCGCTCGCTGCCGGATTACGACTATGATCCCCGCCAGCGCCCCTGGTATCAGGCAGCCAGGGCCGGAGATTCGCTCCAGCTATCAGCGCCTTATGTGTTTTTCACCACCCAGGAAACCGGGCTGACCCTGTCTCAGAGGGCCGCCAGTATCCCGGGTACCGTGCTGGGTGTTGATGTCACCGTGACCGACCTGGGCTCGCAACTGGCGGAACTAAAACAGACCGCAGGAAGCCGGCTGGCCATTGTCAGCGCTTCCGGGGAACTCCTTGCAGACGCCGACGGTAACACCGAACCCGATGCCGTGATCCGCCAGGTGCTTGAGCCGGGCACCAACCGGGAAATCCGCCGCTTTCGTCAGCAGGGCCGTGACTGGTATGGCATGGCCGAGCAACTTGGAACCCTGCCCGATGAAGCACTCTCCGTAGTTGTCGCCATTCCCTCGGATGAACTGCTGGCCGATGTCTGGGCTGCCCTTGCCCGCCAGACCGCGATCGCCGGCGCCATAGCGCTTCTGCTGTTGATACTTGGCTGGTTTATGGGGCGCCAGGTGGGCAAACCCCTTGAACGCCTGACCGACCGGGTCAGCAGCCTCTCCCGCTTCCGCTTTGACACGCCAATCCGCTCGGAGTCCCATATCCGGGAAGCCTCGGAACTCAGCATTGCCCTGGATGACATGGCCCGCACCATCCGAAGCTTCCAGAACATCGCCACGGTGCTCAACCGGGGCCAGGATCTGAACCAGTTGTTACGCGACATTCTTGATCAGATCATCGCCATCGTCAGCCAGGAACGGGGCGCGATTTACCTGTACAGCAGCCATGAACATAAGCTCGACCTGGCTGTTAACCGCGGACTTGAACTGCCCGCCAGCCTGCCAGCCATCAACCAGGCGGCAGACGATAACGAGATCATTCGACAGCTCAGAAACCACATATCCGGCCACCCGGTGTTTGCCATCCTGCGTAATCGACGCAAGAAACTCATTGGTGCATTGATCATCGAGATGGAAGTGGGCGACCACACCCACCTCAGTGATGACCTGATTGTTTTCGTGGATGAAATTGCCGGCTCCGCCGCAGTTGCCATCGAAACCCGTGAACTGATCGAAAGCCAGCAGGCCCTGCTCGATGGGTTTATCCGCCTGGTGGCCAGCGCCATTGATGCCAAGTCGCCCTACACCGGCGGCCATTGCGAGCGGGTGCCCAAGCTCGCCCAGATGATCACGGAGGTGGCAGAGCAGGCATCGGAAGGGCCTTTTGCCCATTTCCGCATGAACGAAGACGAACGTTACGAATTTCACCTGGCGGCCTGGTTGCACGACTGCGGCAAGATCACCAGCCCGGAATATGTGGTCGACAAAGCCGTAAAGCTGGAAACCATCTACAACCGCATCCACGAAATCCGGGCCCGCTTTGAAATCCTGCACCGGGATGCCGAGGTCCGTTACCTTCAAGCCTGCCTGAATGGAGAAGACCCGACCCAGGCTGCCCGTTACAGAGATGAGGCCCAGGCAAAACTGCAGGCTGACTTTGGCTTCCTGGCAAACGCCAATGTGGGCAGTGAGTCCATGTCGGACGAGGATGTAGCGCGCATTCGCCAGATCGGAGCCCAGACCTGGCAACGCCATTTCAGTGACCGGCTGGGCCTCTCCGGGGATGAGCAGCAAGCCCTGGCGGATTCTCCGGAAGCGGCACTGCCCGCCACAGAGCCACTGCTGGCAGACAAACCCTGGCATATTCGCACCTGGGGCGACCGGGTGCCTCCGGTCCAGCGGGACGACCCGCGCAATCTCTGGGGCTTTGACATGAAGCTGCCTGAGTATGCCTACAACCGGGGAGAACTCCACAATCTGACCATCCAGTACGGCACCCTGACGGAAGAAGAGCGCTTCCGTATCAACGAACACATCGTGCAGACCATCTGCATGCTGGATGCCCTGCCCCTGCCAGACCGTCTGGCCCGTGTGCCCCGGCTGGCCGGCACCCACCACGAGCGTGTGGACGGCAAGGGCTACCCCTTCGGCCTGAGCGGTGAGGACATGAGCATTCCCGAGAAAATCATGGCCGTGGCTGACATCTTCGAGGCGCTGACCGCCGTGGATCGCCCTTACAAGCAGGGCAAGACACTGTCTGAAGCGCTGAACATCATGGATAACATGACCAGACAGGGCCATATAGACCGGGAGGTATTCCTGCTCTTCGTACGCTCCGGAACCTATCGGCGCTACGGTGCCCAGCACCTGAAGGCCGAGCAGATTGATACCGTGGATGAAAGCCTGTTCATGAAGCCCTGACCAAAAACACGTATATTCTCAGGACTGTTTACTCAACGAAGGATAGAGAATGCTGTTCGCAATCATTTTTGGCGGTCTGATCGGTTATGCCTTTGGTCGATTCCCCGGCTTTCTGGTTGGCGCAGCCATTGGTGCGTTCCTGTTCCAGCGCATGAAAAGCCGACTGCTGGGCAAGCTTCAGGGGCTGCAGGCCGGTTTCATTGAATCCGTGTTCGCGGTGATGGGCGCCCTGTGCAAGGCCGATGGCGTGGTCTCACGGGATGAAATCCAGATGGCAGAGGCCATGTTCATTCGCTTTCGCCTGAACGAATCCCAGAAAGCCATGGCCAAGGAAGCGTTCAACCGGGGTAAAGCATCGGACTTCGACCTGGATGCCGAACTCCAGCGCTTCATGCAGGCGTCCGGCCGCCAGCCGGTGCTGTTGCAGATGTTTCTGCAGGTACAGGTGTCTGCGGTTGCCGCAGACGGGCAGGTACATCCGGCCGAGCACGAAATGCTGGTTCGTATCGCCCGTGGGCTGGGGCTGCCGGAAAGTCAGGTCGACCAGCTCGAAGCTATGCTGCGTGGTGCCCATGCCGGCCAGGCGGGCGGTACCCGCAATTATTCCAGCAGCCAGCAGATCAATGATGCCTACAAGGTTCTTGGCGTCTCGCCAGAGGCCTCAGACGCCGAGATCAAGCGCGCTTACCGCAAGCTGATGAGTGAAAACCACCCAGACAAACTCGCCGGACGCGGCTTGCCCGAAAGTATGCGGGAAATGGCGGAAGAACGAACCCGTGAAATCAGCCACGCTTACGACGTGATCAAGGAAGCGCGGAACAAAGCGTCCTGAGCCCGACAGTCAGAACCAGCGGGGCACCCGTTTGCAATAGGCCTCGTACTGTTCATCAAAACGCCTGGCCAGGGCTTTCTCTTCCTCCCTGGCCTGGCGCATGATCACCAGCACGCCAGTCACCAGGCACACCAGCGAAAACACGCTGGGCAACGCCAGAAAGAACCCCAACTGCCCCGTCATCACCGCCAGAAACAGCGGGTTCCGGCTGCGACCAAATGGTCCATCGGTCAGAAGGTGCCCACTGCCATGCTGGTCATCAATGCCGGAACGCCAGTCCTCATGCATGTAGGCCTGCAGATAGTTCACGGCAGTGTAGGAAACCAGCAGAAGCACAGCCCCGGCCAGTAACACCGGCCAGTGGTACAGCAGGGGGAAAACGCCCAACCAGGCGTCCAGATCAACCCAGATCCTGGCCAGGCACATCAGCAGGATCGCAGCCCGGAACAGGTTGAAGATATGACGATGCCACCAGGTGGCCGTCCCGGTCTTGCCATAATTGATGTGTGAGAAGCCCAGTCGCGAATACAGGCCGAGTGTACGGGCGGCAAACTGCAGGCCAATCATCAGGAAAAAGACGCCGAGGAAAACCCGGACAGCTGGCTCGATCAGATCCATTATTCATTCTGGTTCAGTAGGTTGGCAAACAGCTTACTGTGCTTGAGGCTTCATTGAAAGAGACACCGATCAATCCTTTGCTGCCATATTTTGCACCCATTTTGTGACGCCATACCTGAAATGACATATCGTCACGTTTAAGCCTGAGTTATGTTAGTAAGCCTCTGTTTTTGCTTTCAGGAGCCGCCATGAATCAGCCACCCAGTACCCGCTTCCATTGTTTCCGCAACGACGCGATGGCCGACAACGACGCTACTGCACTTGCTGAACGGATTCGTTCAGGCGAGGTTTCGGCGCAGGAAGTGACGGCGGCGGCGATAGAGCGGGCACAGCTGGCGGCGCCGGTGATCAATGGTGTGGTGGCTGAACGTTATCAGCCAGCGCTGACACAGAGCCTGCGACCGGGCGCCCAGACTGGCCCCTTTGCCGGTGTACCTACTTATATCAAGGACAACACAGACGTTGAGGGTTTGCCCACCGGGCACGGGTCACAGGCGGTCACGCCCCGGGTGGCGAAAAGAACCAGCCCTTTTGCCGAACAGATGCTGTCCCAGGGCTATATTTGCCTGGGCAAGTCCACACTGCCGGAATTCGGTTTTAACGCCTCAACGGAGCCCGCCCAGGGAGACCCGACACGCAACCCATGGAACCTGGACTATTCCTGTGGCGCTTCATCCGGCGGTGCTGCCGCCCTGGTCGCAGCCGGCGTGGTGCCCATCGCCCACGCCAATGACGGGGGCGGCTCTATCCGCATACCGGCTGCCTGTTGCGGGCTGGTAGGCCTGAAACCTACACGAGGCCGAGTGGTGGATAACGATGCCGCCCGGGATTTGCCCGTCAACATCATCAGTGATGGTGTCGTCACGCGTTCAGTGCGCGATACCGCCGGCTTCCTGGCGTACGCCGAGTCCTGGTTCAAGAACCGGAAACTACCCGCCATCGGGCATGTGCAGGGCCCCTCTGGCCGACAATTGCGCATTGGCCTGGTCCTGGACTCCATCAACGGCCACCCCACCGACCCGGAAACCCGGCAAACGGTGGAGCAGACGGCCCGCTACCTGGAAAAGCTGGGGCACATTATCGAGCCCATGGATGTGCCGGTCGCCAGCTCATTTCCGGATGACTTTGCGCTTTACTGGGGGATGCTCGCGTTCGGTGTAAAAGCCCGCGGTAAGAAGCTCTATCACCCGGATTTCGACAAATCCCGAGTGGACGGTCTGACCAATGGCCTGGACAAAATGTTCCGCCGCCAGTTCTGGCGCCTGCCCGCTGTCATCTGGCGGCTGAAACGCTCCTGGCACGACTATCAGAGGCACATGAATGATTATGACGCGGTGCTGACCCCCGTCCTGGGACATACCACACCGCCGCTCGGCCATCTAAGCCCCGGCGTACCTTTCGATACCCTGTTCGAACGTCTGACCCGCTATGTGAGTTTTACGCCGCTGGCCAACGCCACTGGTGCTCCGGCTATCGCCTTACCTATGGGGGAAAGCAGTCAGCACCTGCCTATTTCGGTGCAGTTTATGGGTCGGCATGGCGATGAGCGCACGCTGCTCGAGATTGCCTACGCGCTGGAAGCCAACCACCCCTGGCCAACCCTTAACCAGGCAGCCCGGTCAAATCAGGCCTGACAGACTGCGTGGTCCCGCCCGGCCTGGGTATTTGAAATTACCCGGTTACGACCCTCCGCCTTGGCCTGGTAAAGCGCGTCATCGGCGCAGGCAAACAACGCTTTGGTGGCGTCCGCCCGGGCGGGCGCGCAGCTGCAAACACCAATACTGACGGTGAGATGAAGTACCTGATCCGAGACCCGGAAAGCTGTTTTCTGAATCTCCTCGCGGATTCTCTCGGCGACCCGAACAGCTCCGGCTTCCGGGGTGTCCGGCAACAGGACGACAAACTCCTCGCCGCCATACCGGGCGGCCAGATCCTGCGGCCGGGTGACGTGCCGTTTGATGCAGTCGGCGACCATTTTCAGGCAGTCATCGCCCACCAGATGGCCGTAGGTATCGTTAAAGCTCTTGAAGTGATCAATATCTACCACCAGCAGCGACAGCGTCTCCTCAAACCGATAGGCATGGACCACGTCAGCCTGAAACTTTTTGTCAAAGTGCCCCCGGTTTTTGAGTCCGGTAAGGGGATCCGTCGCACTCAGTTCCAGTAGTTGTTCGTTCAGGGATTCCAGGTCACGGGTCCGCTCCTGCACCCTCTCCTCCAACAGAGCATTAGCCTCTTGCTGAACACGCAACGATTTTTCCTGGGCCAGTCGAGCTTTGCGTTCCTCACGCAATAACTTCTGCTGGGCCGCAAACGACTTCTTCTTCTCCCGGTTCAGCCTGTCAGCCAGCGCAAGTGATAACAGAATCACACCAAGGGCCGAGCCAACCTGAGTGGCATTCTCAGTCAGCAGGTTCCTTGGCAGCATGGTAAATTTGCTCAGCGCCAATACGATGCCCCCGAACAGCATAAACACCCAGGCCACCGTGTAATACCGGGCAGCTGGGTCACGCTTCAGCCAGCGGACCACACTCAGCATAAGCATGGTGGAGCATCCCGCAAAGGCAACCAGAATGGTCGGAAGAATCATCAGCCTGTAGGGAATCAGAAGGCCCGCCAGGGCAAGCAGACCGGCCGTCATGATCATCGCCATCGTCCACCGGTTCAGCCACGGGTGGTTTTTTCTTGTCACACTGATGAAGCGAATGCTGAAGGCTCCCCCGAACAGCACCACCAGATTCAGGAACACAATAATGGATTGGTCGTTCCACCAGGTCGCTTCGGGCCAGAGATACTGAAACGCCACACCGTGCAGTGACGCCAGAAAAAGTGGCATCGCCGCAATATAGCCAACGTAGTAGAGAAAACTGCGCTCTCCCACGGCCATGAAGACGAAAAGGTTGTAAAGCATCATCACCAGGACGATGCCGTAATAGATCCCCTCAAACAGGCTACGAGCCTGTTCAGCCGCGTAGAAGGCATCCTGCTCCCAGAGCGTCATGGGCACCTGCATAGAGCTGGTGGTGTCCACCCGAAGATAAACCGTTGTGGACGATTCCGGGGGCAGCACCAGCGGGACTATGAAATTGCGGTGGTGGATCGGCCGGTCGTAAAAAGGACGCTTATCCCCAAGGATCAGCGGTTCAAGCAGTTTCCCGCTGACCTCACGGTAGATCTCAATATGGTCCAGGACAGGGTAACCGATCTCCAGAAAATTACTGGCTTCCGATTTCAGCGTGTTGGTGAGCTTTACCCGAAACCAGTAGATATCCTCGCCATACCCCAGACTGACACTGTCACTACCGTTTCGGGTCCAGGCCTGGTCCGGAAGGTTTCGTATGTCAGCAACCGATGGCGACCCTGTCTCCTTCCAGAAATCGACGAACCGTGAAAGCTCAAGGCGTTTGGAAAAGGGCCCCCACTCTCCGGCATCTGCATGGGCAAAGGAAGGGAGCACCAAATAAAAGAACAGCGTCAGGAAGACAAAAAGCCGTGGCATAGCAGTCTCGGGCGTCAAACGCACTTGTTATTTGTTATAAGCTTACGACTGAGTATGCACCAAGGTAGCGACAACGTCTGCTGAAAGTACTATTTGTCGCAAATTGACATAAAAAGCTACACAAGTTGTCCGATCTGGCTGGCGTCAGCCCTTAACCCGTCACCGTATCCTGTTCAAATATTTCCAGCACAGTTCGGAAGCTCTCCTCGGGAGGGGCAGAAAACCGCAGGACTTCCCCGGTGGCCGGGTGTGAAAGTTCCAGCTCAGTGGCCGCCAACATCAACCGCCCATAGCCGAACCGTTCAGCAAAATACCGGTTGTGCCGGCCGCGCCCGTGATTGGCATCCCCGATAATCGGATGACTAATATGCTTCATGTGCCGCCGGAGCTGATGTTTCCGGCCGGTTTCGGGCTTCAGCTCCACCAGGCTGTAACGACTGGTGGGGTATCGCTCAATAGAGACCGGCAACTCCGTGGTCGCGAGGCAACGGTAGCGAGTCAGGGCCGTCCGGACGGGCTGTTCTTCTCCCTTCAATCGGCGGTCTTCGGGCTCTTCCCGGAGTGGATGATCGATCACGCCCTGTTCCGGCGTCCAGCCTCGAACCAACGCAAGGTAGGTCTTCTTGAATTCGCCCGACATCATTGCAAGCCCCAGTACCCTCGCCGTTGCCTGATCCCTGGCGAACAAAACGATGCCAGAGGTCGGCCGGTCCAGCCGATGCACCGGATAGACATGCGCTCCGCCGTTCATAGAACGGGCGTACTGCAACGCGAATTCCGTCTCATGGCGGTCAATCGGGCTGCGATGCATAAGCAACCCGGCCGGTTTGTGAACCACCAGAAGCTGGGAATCACGATAAATTTCTGTGAGCGGGTTCATAATATAAAATGTCGGCCGATAAACCAGTCAGGCAGCCCGCCAGAGGCCGCCACGATACTCCATTATCCCTAGCATCTTACAGGACCCCGCCCATGCGCTGGTACAACAAAAGCATCCTTAACCGGATCCTTACCATCATCGTGGTCTCCAACCTTCTGATTGCGATTGTTGCAGGCATTTACTTCAACCGATCACTCTCCAGCCAGGATGAATACGAGCACCTGATCAGTGATGAGATTGTCCTGGCCCTGCAAGCGCAAGACATTCTCAGCGATTTCAAGACACAGGTTCAGGAATGGAAGAACGTCCTGATTCGCGGCGCCGACGATGCCCAGCGCGATAAATACTGGCAACGGTTCCAGAAGACCGAGTCCAGTATCCAACAACAGCTGGACCAATTGATCCCAAGAATCGCTGATCAGGAAGCCCGCGCGCTGATGGACCGGTTCAGGGCCGCCCATCAACGGATGGGCAAAGCGTACCGGGCGGGATACCAGGATTTCGTGGCCTCGGGGTACGATCATACCGAGGGCGATGAAGCGGTGACCGGGATTGATCGTGAACCCGCGCAACTGATTGAGCAGGCGGCCAACAAAATTCGTGACGTGGCCGTCTCCCACTCCGGCGAATTGCGGGACAGCGCAACGGAAACCACCTGGCTGATGGGTGGCTTGCTGCTCGCTGCCATCGTGATGGGCACGCTGGCCTGTCTTGGTGTTCTGGTGACATCCGTGGTACGTCCGACCCAGGAGCTGATTGCCAAACTGAGCAGAATTGGTGAGGGCGACCTGACAGACCCGGTAACCCTGAAACGCCCGGACGAGCTGGGTCGACTGGCGGACACCGCCCGAACCCTGCACCGGTTCCTGCGGGAAACCGGCGAAATGATGCAACACAACGCGTCTCAGCTGGCCGACACCGGAGCGATGATTCGGTCCAACGCCGACGCAGTGTCCTCTCAGTCTGACAAAGCGCACCAACGCATTGACCAGATAGCCACGGCGATGAACGAGATGTCAGCCACCGCTCAGGACGTCGCACAGCACGCAAGTTCTGTTGCCAGCCAGGTGGACGAAACCGCCAACCAGACGCGACACGCCGACGAACAGATCAACCAGGCGGTTGCCAGCATGAATCGATTGACCGATCAGATCCGCAGTTCCGCGGCCACCGTTGCTGAACTGGCCAAAAGCGGCCAACAGGTCGGCGACGTCATGCGGGTAATCCGGGAAATTGCCGACCAGACCAATCTACTGGCGCTCAACGCCGCAATAGAGGCTGCCAGAGCTGGAGAAGCCGGGCGGGGGTTTGCGGTCGTTGCCGATGAGGTTCGCAACCTGGCAGCCAAAACTCAGGACGCCACCGTGGAAATAGATGAGATCATTGCCTCCATTCAGAATGGCTCCCGGGACGCCACAGAGTACATGCAGGCCTCTGAGGTGGTCGCCAAAGAGAGCAGCGAATCCGTGGATGCAGTACGAACCACACTGGCAGACATTACCCAGAGGATGATCAAGGTAAACGACGCCACAACGCAGGTGGCCACGGCCGCTGAAGAGCAGACCAGTGTCAGCGAAGACATCAACCGAAATGTCACAGAAGTGGCCGAAATATCCGAAGCCATGCACGATGCCGCAGAGCAGAACCTGCGCACGGTTCCGGAGCTCGAGGCTATGGCCCGGAAGGCCCAGGAGTTGGCTGGGCGAATCCGCTACTGATCACGCTGCGAAATGCGCCGGACCAGCCCCCTGACCCGCTGGCCGGTGCGTTCTCCCAGAACCAGCAAAGCCGGCGTCAGTAATAGAGTGAGCAGCGTCGCAAAGGCCAGGCCGCCTGCAATGGCGCTGGACAGCTGAGTCCACCACTGAGTGGATGGCGCACCCAGTCCCAATGATGGTTCCAGCAGATTCACATTTACCCCCAACACCATGGGGGTAAGCCCAAGGATTGTGGTGATGGCCGTCAGCAACACAGGCCGGAAACGCAGACAACCGGTCTCCAGGGCGGCTTCGTAGGCGGCTTTGCCCTCCCGTTTCATCTGGTTGAAGGTATCGATCAGGATGATGTTGTTGTTCACCACAATACCCGCCAGCGCAATAATGCCCATGCCCACCATCACCACGCCGAAAGACTGACCGGAAAACAGCAAGCCCAGCAGCACTCCGGCGGTGGACAATACAATCGCCGACAGGATCAGAAGGGTCTGGTAAAGAGAATTGAACTGGGTCACCAGAATCAGCAACATCAGGCCAACCGCAACCAAAAAAGCGGAGGTCAGGAAGTTGGCGGCCTGCTGCTGATCCTCGTTTTCGCCGGCAAAGCGCACGCTCACCCCTTCCGGTGGCTCAGGCATCTCAGCCTGCAGGGTCCGCAGCAGCTCGTCCATTCGCCTGCCCGGCGCAATATCCGATTTGATGGTGATCGTGCGCTGGCCATCCACCCGCACGATTGAGCCGGTCTTGTCGCCTGGCTCCAGGTCCACGAATTCCGACAGCGGCACCTGACCGCGAGGGGTGTTCAGTGTCTGGCGCTCCAGGTGATCCAGCTCCCGCCAGTTGTTGGGCACCCGCACCGCAATGTCCACCTCATCGCGAACATCTTCCGGCCGGTAGGTGGCCAGCACCAGGCCATTGGTTACCAGCCGAACCGCACTGCCGATGCTCAACACATCGGTACCGAATCGAGCGGCCGCCTCACGATCCACATTCAGGCGCCACTCGATCCCGGGAAGGCTCCGGTCGTCTTCTATGTCGACAAAACCACCGAGTTCGCGCATGCGGTTCTCAATGCTGTCGACATAGCCATCCAGCTGTGTGCTGTCCATACTGCTGACCTGCAGCTCGATGGGCTTGCCTTCAGCCGGTCCGCCCTCCTGCTTGCGGAACTCCAGTTCAATACCGGCGATATCGGCCGTACGTTCCCGAAAGTCTTCCAGAATATCCGTGGCAGTGCGGCGGGTGTACCAGTCCGTGAACTGGAACTGCAGAACGCCGATCACATCCGGAGCCATCTGAGAGCTGGTGGTCACCATGGAGCGCGCATACAGGGCCTTTACCTCCGGCATATTCTGCAGCCGAGACTCCACTTCACGCACAATGGCATCCCGTTCCCACACCGAAAGATCGCCACGAGCCCGCACCTGAACCTGGGCCGACTCGGGCTCGACACTCGGGAAAAACTCGACACCATGGTTAAAGCGCCCATAGGCGGCGTAGATTACAACAATCACCATCAGGGTGCCGAGCAAGGTCAGGCCCGGGCGCTGCAGAAGAGCGGCCAGCACCTGTCGGTAGCCCCGCATGAAACGCCCTTCACTGGCATCCTTGTGGTGCCGGCGACCACCGCTCACGCCACCCAAAACCGGGAGAAAAACCAGCGCCATGGCCAGCGAAGCAATCAGGCAGATTAACACGGTCATCGGCAGGTATTTCATGAATTCGCCCACCACTCCGGGCCAGAACAGCAGCGGCACGAAGACCGCAAGCGTCGTCGCGGTGGAGGCAATAACCGGCCAGGCCATGCGCGAGGCTGCTTCCACCCAGGCGGCTTTGACCGGCTGCCCGTCCGACAGATTCCGGTCTGCCAGCTCAGACACCACAATGGCGCCATCCACCAGCATGCCCGCCACGAGGATCAGGCTGAACAGCACCACGATATTGAGCGTCAGGCCCATGCTCCAGATCACCAGGATGCCGGTCAGAAACGCCCCGGGGATGGTGAGCCCCACCAGCACAGCTGAGCGTGGGCCCATGGCCGCGATCACCACGATGATTACCAGCACAATGGCAGTCAGCACGTTGTTGAGCAGATCCGAGAGGATATCGCGCACTTCCTCGGACTGGTCCATGATGAAGCGGATATCGAGGGTCTCCGGCAACCGGGGCCGGGCCTCATCAATCAGGGTGCGAATCTGCTCAATGGTTTCAATAATGTTGGCGCCCGAGCGCTTGGAAACTTCCAGTACCAAGGCTGGCTCCCCGTTGATGCGGGCGAAGCCGGTCGGGTCTTTGAAGGTGCGCTGCAGCATGGCCACATCACCGAAGGTAACCACAGTGTCGCCGTCTACCTTAACAGGCATCGACATCACATCTTCGATGGTTTCGATTACTCCCGGCACTTTCAGCGCCATCCGACCATTACCCGTGTCGAGTGAGCCGGCAGCCACCAGCTGGTTGTTCCGGGTAACCAGGGAGGCCAACTGATCAAAATCGATGCCGTAGCTTTCCAGCACCTGGGGATCCACCACGATCTCCAGCAGATCCTCCCTGTCGCCACCAATTTCCACCTCCAGCACTTCGGGAATGGCTTCGATGGCATCCTGAAGTCGGCGCGCAATGGTGATCAGCTCGCGTTCCGACAGCGGACCGGACAGGCCTACCGACAACACCGGAAACAGCGACACGTTGATTTCATTGACCCGGGGTTCGTCGGCTTCCTGGGGTAGCTTGCTGCGGGCGGTATCCACCTTCTCCCGGACATCCTGCAGCGCCTTGTCCGGATCGAAACCGGCGTCGAATTCAAGCATTACCGAGGCATGGCCTTCTGAGGCGGTACCCCGCATTTCCTTGATGCCTTCCAGCGAGCGCAGCTCCTGCTCCATGGGCCGGACCAGCAGGCGCTCACCGTCTTCCGGGCTGATGCCTTCAAGCGTCATCGAGACATAGATCATCGGGATGGTGACGTCCGGATTGGATTCCTTGGGAATCGCCTGGTAGGCCGCCATACCGCCCAACAGCAGGAACAGGAACAACAACAGCGTGGTGCGGCTTCGGTCCATGGCCGCGGCAATCAAAGCTCGCATGACGGTCAGCCCCGCTGGTCTGAGGTATCAACAGGGCGCACCTGCTCACCCGGCGAGACAAATCCGGCCCCCCGGGTAATCAGGCGGATCTCAGGCGGCAAGCCGGCAACCCAGGCACCGTCGGTCGAGACGCTCAGCAGCCGCACGGTCTCAAACACCACTCGATTATCGCCATCGACATACTTCACGCCGGGCCGGCCATCGTCATCCAGCCCCAGATAAGCCGGCGATATGAAGGTGGCCTGTTGTTCCGGCAGTTGAATACTCAGGCTGGCAGAGCCGCCCGCAGCCCGCTTCAATTCAGGATTCTCCACCACCACTTCCACCGCAAAACTTCGGGTGTCCGAATTGGCAGCGCTGGCCACAAAACTGACAACGCCGGCCAGCCGGGAGCCGTCCAGCAGTTGTATATCGACTGCCTGCCCCGGTTGAACCAGCGCCGCCGATTGTTGGGGGATCTGCCCGGTGGCTTTCAGGCGGTCTATCTGTACCAGCTCAAACAGGGGCGTTCCCACCTGCACCAGACTGCCTTCGTCCACTTCGCGACGATTCACAGTGGCATCAAACGGCGCGATGGGCTTGAGGTGATTCAGCGCCAGTTCAGCCGCGGCGAGTTCTGCTCGAGCCGCGGCGAGTTCACTCTGAAGGCGCAGTATTTCAGTTTCGGCGGCCAGATTGCTGGAACGCAGCTTCCGGGCGGCGGCCAGATCCGCTTCCAGTTTGCGAATACTGGCCTGCCAGCGCTGTACCACCGTATCCCGACCATCCGTCGACAAGGTCGCAAGCACCGTACCCGCTTTCACCTGTTGCCCCAGTTGAACCTTCAGTTGCTCAACGGTGCCATCCACCCGGGCACTGACCTGAACCGACTGCCAGGGTTCCAACTGGCCCTGAAGTTTCAGGGCTGGCTGATAAGTCCGGGCGCTGACCGGTGTTACCTCTACCCGAGTTATGGCTACCTGTTCGGAGGCCGGCTCCTCCGGCGCCTCATCACTGGCAACTTTTACCTCACCCGTTGCCATCCAGATAACCAATAACACGATGACCAGAAGGGATAATCCCAGGGAGCTCCATTTTGCTCTTGTCATGCACCACTCGCCGTGAACAGATTCGGTTTGAGAAAGCGGAAAAACCGGCACCGGTTGAATTTCCGGAAATAAGCCCTTGCATCCGCCTGAAAACGTGGGTTAGATTCTACACACATTGTTCAACTCTATTCAGAGCAGATTGTCGATTCCATGAATCTCAACGCAGTTATGGTCCTTGTGAAGCTAGTCCTGGTGGTCGTGGTACCGTCCGGGGGCTTTTGCGTGGACAAGCGGGTGAGATAGCGACAACCTGACAACGACACCAGAAACCCCCGGCACCGCAAGGTCCCGGGGGTTTCTTTTTTGCGGCAAAGAAAAAGGGAAAAACGACCATGAACGGCTCACAGCACATTCTTGCAGCGTTCCACCGCCATAACATCAGCACGGTTTTCGGGTATCCGGGTGGCTGCATCATGCCCCTGTATGACGCGCTGGTGGATGACGTGGGAATGGAGCATGTGCTGTGCCGCCACGAGCAGGCCTGCGCCCTGGCGGCAGACGGTTATGCCAGGGCCAGTGGCCAACTGGGAGTTTGTATTGCCACCTCCGGCCCCGGCGCCACCAACCTGATCACTGGCGTTGCCAATGCCTACATGGATTCCATCCCCCTGCTGGTGATCACCGGGCAGGTCCCCTCCGGATTGATTGGTACCGACGCCTTTCAGGAAACCGACATCCTTGGCATGACCCTGGGCATCGTCAAACACAGCTACCTGGTGGACGACCCCGAAGACCTGCCGGGCATTCTGGAGGAAGCCATCGACCTGGCCCAGGCTGGCCGCCCCGGGCCGGTGTGGATTGATATTCCCAAAGACATTCTGTTGTCCGAGATTAAGGCTTCAGCCCCGGCCTGCACCGAGGCACCGCCAGCGGATTGCCCGGAGATCGGCCCGGCCCTGGCCATGCTGAAATCAGCCAGGCGACCCCTGCTCTACAGCGGTGGCGGTGTGTCTCTGGCCGGAGCCGAAGACCGTTTTCGTACCTTTGCCGAAGTCTCGGGGCTGCCGGGCGTCGTTACCCTCAAAGGCATTGGCAACGCCGGCCGAAACAACCCGAATGATCTGGGCATGCTCGGCATGCACGGTTCCCGGGCGGCCAACAAGGCGGTTGACGAGTGCGACCTCCTGTTCGTGATCGGTGCCCGGCTGGATGACCGAGCCACCGGCAAGCTGGACGGGTTCGCGCCTAATGCCCGGATGATCCATATTGATGCCGATGCCGCCGAGATCAACAAACTGCGGCCGGCAGACCTGTCTCTGCGTGGTGACCTGAACGCCATTCTGGCGGCATTGACCGATGCCATTGCGGCTGAGCCACTGGCTATCGACGCCTGGCAGAAACAATGTCGCACCTGGCATACCACCGGAGGCTTTCGCGCTGCAGATAACGAGGAACCGTTGGCACCCATTACCGGCCCCGCATTCATCCGTCAGCTTTCCGGCATCACCGGCGACGACACTGTCATCGCCTGCGATGTTGGCCAGCATCAGATGTGGGTTGCCCAGTACTACCAGTTCGCCCATCCACGCCACCACCTGACCAGCGGAGGCCTGGGCACCATGGGCTTCGGGCTTCCGGCGGCCATCGGCGCCCAGTTCTCGGACCGAACACGCACCGTCATCAACGTGACCGGTGATGGTTCGTTCATGATGAACGCACAGGAACTGGCCACCATACGGCGCTACAACCTGCCGTTGAAGCTGATCATTCTGGACAACCAGTGCCTGGGCATGGTTCGTCAGCAACAGGAACTGTTCTACAACAACCGCGAAAGCCAGATCGATCTGGATGACAATCCGGACTTTGTCGCTATGGCCCGGGCGTTCGATATCCCGGCCCTGCACATTGAGCGGACCGACCAGATCCGCCGCGGCATCGAGACCATTCTGGCGTACAACGGCCCGATGCTGCTGCATGTTGCCATCAGTCGTGAAGAGAACGTCTGGCCCATCGTCAAAGCCGGCGCCAGCAACAAGGAAATGATTGACGAACCCCGTAAAACGAACAGCCGCAAGGAGCAGGTAGCATGAAGCCGAATCATGAAAGCGCCAGTCAACGATATACCCTGAATTGCCGCATGAACCAGGAAGCGGCAGCTCTGGAGCGGCTGTGCCGGGTGGTGCGGGTACGCGGCTTCCGGATTTCCAGGATGGCCATGGAATCAACTGGCGATACCCTCGACATTGCCCTCACGCTGGAGGGTTCCCGGCCAGTTGCTATGCTTCAATCTCAGCTGGAGAAACTGCATACCGTTGCCGGAGTTGAACTGGTCTCCGATACCATGGCACGGTCGCGATCGGCTTGAAACGACGGAGAGGGATAACGCATGACAACCGATAAACGACGCCGACACTCGGCACCGGTGGTAGACGGAATCAATAAATCCGCCAGCCGGGCCATGCTCCGGGCAGTAGGTTTTACCGACGAGGATTTCCGAAAACCTCAGATTGGCATTGCCTCCACCTGGAGCAACCTCACGCCCTGCAACATGCACATTGACGGCCTGGCCCGGGAGGCCGCCAAGGGTGCCGACGGAGCCGGGGGCAAGAGCCTGATATTCAACACCATCACCATCTCTGATGGCATCGCCAACGGCACCGAGGGCATGAAATATTCTCTGGTGTCGCGCGAGGTGATTGCCGATTCCATTGAGACCGTGGCCGGTTGTGAGGGCTTCGACGGACTGGTCGCCATCGGTGGCTGCGACAAGAATATGCCCGGCTGCATGATGGGCCTGGCCCGGCTGAACCGGCCCTCAGTCTTCGTTTACGGCGGAACCATCATGCCCGGCGAAAACCATACCGACATCATCTCCGTGTTTGAGGCGGTGGGCGCCCATGCCCGCGGTAACATGGAGCTGATCGAAGTCAAACAGATCGAGGAAACCGCGATTCCCGGCCCAGGCTCCTGTGGCGGGATGTACACCGCCAACACCATGGCCTCCGCCATTGAGGCCATGGGCATGAGCCTGCCAGGCAGCTCCGCCCAGAACGCCGTTTCCGACAGCAAACTGGCGGATTGCGAAGCCGCAGGCGCCGCGGTGCTGAAACTGCTCGAAGCCGATATCAAGCCCTCCGACATCATGACCCGGGAAGCGTTCGAGAACGCCATCACCGTGGTGATCGCGCTGGGCGGTTCCACCAACGCCGTGCTTCACCTTCTGGGTATGGCCAGTACGGTGGGAGTGGAGCTGTCACTGGACGATTTCGTACGCATCGGCAAACAGGTACCGGTCCTGGCAGACCTTCGCCCCTCCGGCCACTACATGATGTCCGAGCTGGTGGCCATTGGTGGCATTCAACCGCTAATGAAGATGCTGCTCGACCAGGGGCTGCTGCATGGGGACTGCCTCACGGTGACCGGCAAGACCCTGGCAGAGAACCTCGAGACCGTGGTGCCCTACCCCGAAGGCCAGCAGATCATCCACGCCTTCGACAACCCGATCAAAGCCGACAGTCATCTACGCATTCTCTATGGCAACCTGGCTCCGGAAGGCTCGGTAGCGAAAATCACCGGTAAGGAAGGCACGCATTTTTCCGGTCGAGCCCGAGTGTTTCACTCTGAAGAGGAAGCCCAGGAGCGAATCCTGAATGGCACCGTGGTCGCTGGCGACGTGCTGGTGATTCGATACGAAGGCCCGAAGGGCGGGCCTGGCATGCGGGAAATGCTCAGCCCCACCTCGGCGATTATGGGTAAAGGCCTGGGCAGCGATGTAGCCTTGATTACCGACGGCCGCTTCTCCGGTGGCAGCCATGGTTTTGTGGTTGGCCACATCACACCTGAGGCCGCCGTGGGCGGGCCAATTGCGCTGGTAGAAGACGGCGACACCATTACCATTGATGCCGTGAGCAACTCGATTGTGCTGGAAATCTCTGACGCGGAAATGGAAAAACGGCGCAAAGCCTGGACGCCGCCGGAACCCAGATTTACCCGGGGCGTGCTGGCCAAATATGCCCGTGTGGTGAGCTCTGCATCTACGGGGGCCGTTACCGACTTGCCCTAGTTAGGGTTGGGCTCGCAGCCTTGATGTTATGGGCAGGTACGGCGGGTATGGGGTATTTTTCTTCGGGAAAAATCCACCAGCCACCCCGCAAGCCCGCCCCGCAACCAACAGGCTACAAAGACGGGCACCTCCTAATTACCAGGCCTTATAAGGCAGGAACTTCCCGTTCATGGTAACCACCACCCGGTCGCCCTTCGGATTCTCTTCCTTCTCAATGTCCATGGTGAAGTCAATGGCACTCATGATGCCATCCCCGAACTTCTCGTGAATCAGCGCTTTCATGGTATCGCCATACACGCCTACCACTTCATACAGGCGATAGATCAGCGGATCTTGGGGAACAGCGCCATCCCACGCTTTTTTAGGGCAGACCTGCAGAGCTTCGGCTACCGGCTTGTCGAGGCCGAGGGTTTCGCAGAGGGCGAAAGCCTTATCCTCGGTGAGGCTGTTCATCCCGAGAGCCGCAGAGGTGGTGAACACCGGCGACAGCCCCACTGCCTCGGCAATCGCTTCCCAGGTCATGCCCTTGACAACTTTGGCTTCAAGGATTTTTGCGGTCATCAGTTCTTTGTTCATCATGGTTGGTTCCTCTCTTCACTTTTAACGTCAGGCATTCACCGCACGAGCGGCAGTTTCGGATTCGGTTTCAGGTTCGGCCGCCGCCGGTTCCGGCTGAGCGGTACCTTTGGCAGGCTCGACAACTTTCGGGCTGCCATCTTGTTCCGGCAGGGCCGAGCCGCTTCGGTTGACCAGGAAGTCAACCAGGTAGTCCCGGGTCTTGTGGTATGCCGGGTTCTGGAAAATGGTGGCCCGCGCCCGCGGATGCGGGATGTCCACTTTCACACTCTCGGCGATGCGAGCATTGGGGCCGTTGGACATCAGAAAGATGCGGTCGGACAGGAGAATGGCTTCATCGACATCGTGGGTGATCATGAACACGGTCTGGCGGGTTTCTTCCCAGATCTTCACCAGTTCATCCTGAATCACTCCTCGCGTAAGGGCATCCAGCGCGCCGAAGGGTTCATCCAGCAGCAGGAGTTCCGGCTGGGTAGCGAAGGCCCGGGCGATGCTCACCCGTTGGCGCATGCCACCTGAGAGCTGCGAGGGCTTGCGGTTCATGGCGTGCTCCAGGCCCACCATTTTCAGGTAGCGCTCGCTGTGCTCCCTCACCTTTTCCTTGGACCAGCCGGGCCAACGGGCTTTCACCGCAAATACGATGTTGTTCAGGGCGGTTTTCCAGGGCAGCAGGCTGTAGTTCTGAAACACCACCCCGCGCTCCAGGCCCGGGCCCTTTACTTCCTTGCCGTTCATCACCACGTTGCCGGCACTGGCTTCGTCCAGGCCTGCCAGCACGTTCAGGATGGTGGATTTGCCGCAGCCGGAGTGGCCGATGATGCAGACGAACTCGCCTTTCTCCAGGGCAAAGCGGATATCCTCGAAGACGGTCAGTTCACCGCCCTGGCCATCCGGATAGACTTTGGACAGACCATCTACTTCCAGGAATGGTTTACTCATAACAGGTCTCCGTTCGGAGGGTTGAGGCCGGCATCGTCGGCCGGTGCCGGGCCGCTCATTCTTTGTACTCCACCAGTTTCTGGGCCTTGCCCAGGGCCAGGTCGAGCAGCATGCCCACCACCCCGATCATCAGGATGGAGAAGATCACACTGGCCAGATCCAGGTTGTTCCATTCGTTCCACACGTAGTAGCCAATGCCGGTGCCGCCCACGAGCATTTCCGCCGCCACGATGACCAGCCAGGCAATACCGATGGAGATGCGCATGCCGGTCAGGATGGTGGGCGCGGCCGCCGGCAGAATCACGGTTAACGCGGTTTTGATCGGCCCCAGTTCGTGGGTTCGAGCCACGTTCACCCAATCCTGCCGGACATTGGCCACACCAAAGGCGGTGTTAAGCAGCATCGGCCAGATCGAGCAGATGAAGATCACGAAGATGGCCGAGGCGTCCGAGTCCTGGATGATGAACAGGGCCAGGGGCATCCAGGCCAGCGGCGAAATCGGCCGCAAAACCTGGATGTAGGGGTTCAGGGCCTTGTACATCAGCGGAGACATACCGATCAGGAACCCCAGGGGCAAGGCGATGGCCATGGCCGCCAGGTAGCCGGTAAGTACCCGGTACACCGAATAAGCGAGCTGGATGCCGATACCCTTGTCGTTGGCGCCGGCGTCGTAGAACGGATTCGACAGCTCGGCCCAAGCCAGCTTGATCACCGCTGAAGGTGGCGGTACCCGGGATTCCTGGTCGGCGCCACCCATGAGCATTTCGTATTCGCTCATTCCGGTCTGGGCTTCCGGCGGCTGGGTTGCCATTTCCCATAGCCCCAGGGCCACAATCAGGAACGACACCGACAGCAACGCCGCCCGTATGTTCAGGGAAGCCATGGTTATACCCTCCCGATGGCAAAACTGCGGGCATACTCTTCCGCGCTGTCCGGATCAAAAGTCTTGCCCATGATGGTGTGGGTCTTGTAGGTCTTGTCCGGCGCGCTGTAGCCCATCTCCTCCATGAGCTTGCCGGTCTCACCGGCCAGGTAGACCTGCTCGGCAATGCCCTTGTAATCCACGTCGCCCTCGATGTAGCCCCAGCGCTTCATCTGGGTGAGGATCCACACGCCCATGGAATGCCAGGGGAACGGGTCGAAATCGATGCGAGCCGGCACATTCTTCACCTCGCCCAGGCCGTCCGCGTAGTACCCGGTCAGCACCTGCTGTATTACCGGGACCGGCTGGTTCAGGTAGTTCTTGGGCGCGATGGCTTCGGAAATTTCCTTTCGGTTTTCAGGGTTGTTGGAGTATTGGGTGGCATCAATGATGGCGCGCAGCAGGGCTCCATAGGTATTCGGATTCTGAGTCGCAAACTGCTGGCTGCAGGCGAAGGCGCAGCAGGGGTGGCCTTCCCAGATATCCTTGGTAAGCATGTGAATGAAGCCCACCTTCTCCCACACGGCACGCTGGTTGAACGGGTCCGGTGACAGGTAGCCATCGAGGTTACCGGCACGCAGGTTGGCCACCATCTCGGGTGGCGGAACCACTCGGATCTGCACGTCCTTGTCCGGGTCGATACCGTTCTCGGCCAGGTAGTAACGCAGCAGGAAGTTGTGCATGGAGTATTCGAACGGCACGCCGAACTTGAAGCCCTTCCACTGCTTGGGATCGCGTTTGTCCTTGTGGTCCACGTGCAGCACGATGGCCTGGCCGTTGATGTTCTCCACCGCCGGCATGATGAACGGTTCCGGTGTGGAACCGGCACCCATGGTCATGGCCAGGGGCATTGGGGTGAGCATATGGGACGCGTCGTATTCACCGGCCAGGGACTTGTCCCGGGCCACGGCCCAGCCCGCGGTCTTGGTCACGGTCACGTCCAGGCCGTAGCGTTCATAGAAGCCCATGGGGTGAGCCATGATGATCGGCGTGGCACAGGTAATGGGTACAAAGCCGACGTTCAGTTTGGTCTTCTCAAGCTTGCCGAGGGATTCCTTAACCGCAGCCTTGGCCTTGTCCATGGGGAACACGCTGCCCAGCAGCGCGGCGGCGGTGCCCGCACCCATCATTTTCATGAAGCTGCGGCGGCTGTGGTCGTTGTGGCCGAATACGGAGCGGACAACGGCGCTCTCGATGGCTCGGTCCATCATCTCTTCTGAATTCAGTGGCGCCTCCGATGCGTCCTGCCTGCTGACGGAAGATTTTAGGTCCAGCGAAATTGCCGGGGCGTCCTGGCCGGGCTTACAGTCCGGGCAGCCACAGGTTTTGGCGTGGATCAGCGATTTGTCTCCATCAAACGGATTACCAAGGCTCTTTGTCGTCATGGGGCACTCTCCTGAAGTACGGGTCGTTTATGCACTCTTGCGGTGCAGTAAAGTGGTGGCTCGGCTCCCGGAGAGAATCTGCTCCCGGGCCGACAACACGTTCTGGAGGAGATATCGCAGGGTTTGTGCCAACCCCAAAAAATATTTAACACCTTGTTTTATATTGCTTTTATTTTTCTTCGGTGCTTCCTGCCAATTACGAACTTTCGTAATTAACGATATTTCGTAGCCTCCACTACGAAATTTCAGAGTTGGCACAAGGTTTGTTCTGTCTCTGTCAGGCCAGAGAAAGGACAACCCGATGACAATCAAAGCCGCAATAACATCCACCAGTACCACCAGCTGGATTGACCACCTGCCGGAGGCGGCGCTGCTGGTGGATGCCGGGCGCGATCTCATCATCGCTGCCAACAGCGCCATGGGGCGGCTGGTCGGAACCGACAGACAGTCTCTGATTGGTACTCCCTGTACCCACCTGTTCACCGACCAGCGGCCTCAGCTCATCGCCTTTACCGAGGAAACCCTGTTTCGCAGTCATGGCTGGAGCCGGGATTTCATCCTGCAGCATCGGGATGGGCGCAACGTGGAGCTGGAGATTTCTTCCTCACGGGTGGGTGAAGCCGAATCCCAGAGCCTCCTGCTACTGCTTCGGGACCGGCGCCAGCTGCGCACCTTGCGGGAACGACACGACGCCAACCACTACCACCGGGGTGGCCTGCTGGAATGGCGGCGGGTAGAAGAACTGTTCAAGGACATGGAGCGGGAAAACCAGTTGATCCTGCACGCGGTGGGCGAAGGCATTTACGGGGTGGATGCCGAGGGACGGACGACCTTTGCCAACCCGGCAGCGGAACGCATGCTGGGCTGGCGCATTGACGAGCTGATGGGAAGGGTGATTCACCGGGTGGTGCACCACTCCCACGAGGACGGTAGCATCTTCCCACTGAAAGAATGCCCTATCTATGCCGCGTTTCGGGATGCCAGTGTAAAACGGGTTGGCGAGGACTGGTTCTGGCGCAAGGATGGCACCGGCTTTCCGGTGGAATACACCAGCACGCCCATTATAGACAATGGCCACCCGGTTGGTGCCGTGGTGGTGTTTCGCGATATCTCTGCCCGGCTTGAGACTCAGAAGGAATTGCAAAAAGCACTGGAGGAAGTGGAAACCCTGAAACACCGTCTGGAAATGGAAAACGCCTACCTTCAGGAAGAACTCAGTGCGGAATACCACTTTCACGAAATTTTAGGCCAGAGCGATGCTATCAAAGCCATCGTGCGCAGAATCGGAATGGTCGCCCCAACCGATGCCAACGTGTTGATCACCGGGGAATCCGGTACCGGCAAGGAACTCATTGCCCGGGCCATTCATCAGTCAAGCAGCCGGAGGGATCGCCCCCTGATCCGGGTAAACTGCGCAGCGATTCCCAAGGATCTGTTTGAGAGTGAGTTCTTTGGCCATGTAAAGGGTGCCTTTACCGGAGCCGTCAGTGACCGGGTTGGTCGCTTCGAGCTCGCCGATGGGGGTACCCTTTTTCTGGATGAAGTGGGCGAGATCCCACTGGAGCTCCAGGGCAAGCTGCTGCGGGTCTTGCAGGATCAACAGTTCGAACGCGTGGGGGAAAACCACACCCGAGCCGTGGACGTTCGTGTCATTGCCGCCACCAACCGCGACCTGAAAACCGAGGTCCGGGACAAGAACTTCCGGGAGGATCTGTACTTTCGCCTGAATGTGTTCCCTATTGAGTCGGTGCCGTTGCGCCGACGTATCGAGGACATTCCCATTCTCGCCCAGGAGTTTCTGAACCGGGCGTGCCAGAAATTCAACCGGCCACCGCTGGCACTCCGGGAGCGGGACGTGGAAACGCTCAAAGCTTACCCGTGGCCAGGCAATGTTCGGGAGCTGGAAAACGTTATTGAACGTCAGGTGATCACAGCCGATGGCCGGCTGGATCTGGACCTGCAGGGTCCGGATTCTGTCGCCAGACACACGCTGGAACCCATGCCGCCAGCCAGACATTTCGACGGTGAACTGATGACAGAGCACGAACTCAGGGAGCTTGAGACAAACAACCTGAGACGAGCCCTGAAAATCAGTGGCGGCCGGGTGTTCGGCGACGATGGCGCCGCCGCGCTGCTGGGTGTCAAACCGACCACCCTGTCCTCACGCCTGAAAAAGCTGAAAATCGAACCGCGACAATTCCAGGAACGGGATCTTTAACCCGGCCACCCGCAAGCCCGCCCCTGAGCTGACAGGCTACAGGGGAAATAAGCCGATCAGATCAGTTCAATAGCCACAGCCGTACCCTCACCACCGCCGATGCAGAGCGAAGCCACGCCGCGCTTGAGCCCGCGCTGTTTCAGCGCATTGATCAGGGTGACGATGATTCGGGAGCCGGACGAGCCGATCGGATGCCCCAGCGCGCAGGCACCGCCGTGCACGTTGACCTTCTCCGCAGGAAGCTTCAGCTCATTGATCGCCGCCAGGGTGACCACGGCAAAGGCTTCGTTGATCTCGAACAGATCGACATCGTCCAGCGTCCACCCCGCTTTCTTGAGCACCTTCTCGATGGAGCCGATCGGTGCGATGGTGAATTCGGACGGCAGGCGTGCGTTGGTAGCGTGGGCCACGACCCGGGCCTGCGGGGTCAGGCCCCGGGCATCGGCTTCGGCGGCTGAGGCCAGTACCAGCGCGGAAGCACCATCACTGATGGAGCTGGAGTTGGCGGCGGTGACAGAACCGTCCTTGGCGAACGCGGGTTTGAGGTGTGGAATTTTCTCCGGTTTGGCGTTGCCCGGCTGTTCATCGGTATCCACTTCGGTGTCACCGCCCCGGACCGGGACCGTTACCGATACGATTTCGTCCCGGAACCAGCCGTTTTCGATGGCCGCCAGGGATTTCTGCAGGGAGCCGATGGCGAATTCATCCATGGCCTGGCGGGTGATGTCGAATTTGTCAGCCGTGCGCTGCGCGAAGACGCCCATCAGCCCACCCTCGTAGGCATCCTCCAGACCGTCCAGGAACATGCTGTCGAGTACCTGGCCATGGCCCATGCGCATGCCGGCGCGGGCTTTCGGCAACAGGTACGGTGCCTGGCTCATGTTTTCCATGCCGCCGGCGATCATGATGTTATTGGTGCCAGCTTTGATCTGGTCGTGAGCCATGATGACGGCCTGCATGCCGGAGCCGCACATTTTGTTGATGGTGGTACAACCTGAGCTGTCCGGGATACCAGAGGCCCTTGAGGCCTGGCGAGCTGGTGCCTGGCCCAGACCGCCGGGCAATACGCAGCCCATGATCACTTCCTGGATGTCTGCCGGCTGAAGGCCAGAGCGCTCAATGGCGGCCTTTATGGCGACGGCGCCCAGGTCCGGTGAACGTACCGAGCTCAGGGAGCCCATCATTCCGCCCATGGGGGTTCGGGCGGAGCCTGCTATAACGATGTCATTGTTGTTCATTGAATCTGGTCTCCATGTTGGGAGTCAGGTTCGATCAGGGGGATACCTTTCCGAGACACGCTGTGAATACATCCCTGTACGCTCGACAAAAGCCATCCATGGCTTTTGACGGTCCCGGAAAGGTATCCCCCTGCTCGAACCCCATACATTTCAGTCGCCTTCAAAAAGAATTAGCGCTGGATTCAGGAGGTACTATCTTCCGAGTACCGACCGGGCAATGATTTCCTTCATTACTTCCGACGTGCCGCCATAAATCCGCTGCACCCGGGCATCAATAAAGTTCCTGGAAATCGGGTACTCCGTGGTGTAGCCATAGCCGCCAAACAGCTGCAAACAGCCATCAGCAACACGACACTGCATCTCGGTAGCGCTGTACTTGGCCATGGACGCCGTGGGGGCATCCAATTTGCCCTCTTCGTATTCCCGAATGCACTGGTCCACAAACGCTTTGTTGATGCGGTAATCCGTTTCCATGCGGGCAATTTCGAAGCGTGTGTTCTGCAACTGGCTGAGCTTCTGGCCAAACAGCTCACGCTCCTGGGCATACTGGATCGTCATGTCCAGCGAGCCCCGGGCCGCTGCCACCCCCAGCGCTCCGATCACCAGTCGCTCACGGGGCAGTTCGCGCATCAGGTAAACGAAACCCTGCCCTTCCTCGCCCAGCAACGCCGAGGCAGGTACGCGCATGTCGGAGAAAAACAGCTCGGAGGTATCGCCAGAGTGCTGGCCAATCTTGTCCAGGTTCCGGCCTTTGCTGAATCCTGGCAACGACGTATCCACCAGAAACAGGCTGATCCCTTTGGCTCCGGCTTTGGGATCGGTTTTGGCGGCGACGATCACCATATCGGCGTGTTGGCCGTTGGTGATGAAGGTCTTGGAGCCATTGAGGATGTAGTCGTCGCCGTCTTTTACAGCGCTGGTGCGCATGGCCTGCAAGTCGCTGCCGGCGCCCGGTTCGGTCATGGCAATGGCGCCCACCGCCTCACCTGATACCATCTTCGGCAGCCACTGCTGTTTCTGCTGTTCATTGCCGATATGGCTGAGATAGGGCGCGACAATGTCGGAATGCACCATCACGTTGGTGGAAAGCGCACCAAATCCCAGCCGGGCAAGCTCCTCACCCACCACGACCGAGTACTGGAAGGGTGCGCCGCAGCCGCCGCAGTTTTCCGGCACATCGACGCACAGCATGCCTGCATCGCCCAGAGTGTTCCAAAGCTCCCGTGGCACAATGCCGCTTTTCTCCCAGGCCTCGTAATGCGGGGCCACTTCGGTTTCCAGAGCCTTGTTCACAGACTCCCGGAAAAGAGCCAGTTCTTCCTGATCGACAGGGTTAGTCATATCACTCACCTGTGGTTACCGGTTCGCTTTTGGCGAACACCATTACAGAAACCTGCTTTTGGCAGGTTATATCAATGTCACTTTGGCGCCATCCGCAGGGCACAATCAAGCCGGATGACTTCGCCATTAAGAATCGGGTTGCGCACCATCTGGTCCACCATCATCCCGAATTCTTCCGGTTTACCGAGGCGTTTCGGGAACGGCAGCGTGGCTGCAAGGCTGTCCTGCACTTCCTGGGGCATACCCGCCAGCATTGGTGTCATAAACAGGCCAGGAGCAATGGTATTCACCCGAATCCCTTCACGGGCCAGCTCGCGGGCCGCCTGCAGGGTCAGGGACACCACACCGCCTTTGGATGCGCTGTAAGCCGCCTGGCCAATCTGGCCTTCGTAGGCAGCAACCGAAGCGGTATTGATGATGACACCGCGCTCGCCGTCACCGTTCGGTTCCCGTTGCGCCATATCGGCAGCCGCCAGCCGCAGGATATTGAAAGTGCCGATCAGATTTACCTGGACCACCTTGCTAAAGCTTTCCAGCGGCATCACACCTTCACGGCCCAGAATCTTGGCCGCCGGTGCAATACCCGCGCAGTTCACGGCGACACCGCAGGGGCCGTGAGCCTCTCGCGCAGCAGAGACAGCTGCCTCTGCACTGTCGGCCGAGGTCACATCGCAATGCAGGAAGATACCGCCGAGCTCAGCCGCAACCTTTTCGCCCTGCTCTTTGTTCACATCAAGAATCGCCACCTTGCAGCCAGCCGCCGCCAGAGCACGGGCAGCGCCCTCACCCAGACCGGAGGCACCGCCTGTTACAATTGCCGGCACATTCTGGAATTCCATCGGGTACTCCTTATTAACAATGATCGAAGTCTGATCCGCGGGTATCCATTCGGACCACAAAAACACTTTACGTTTACGTAAACTTTAACTAACCTTGGTGAAAAAAGGAAATCCGTCATGAGCGAAAAACGAACTTTCAGCATCAGCGAGCTTTCCCAGGAGTTCGATGTAACCACCCGGAGCATCCGGTTCTACGAAGACCAGGGGCTGCTCAAGCCCAACCGGCGCGGGCAAACCCGGATCTTCAGCACCAAGGACCGCGTTCGCTTGAAGCTGATTCTCCGGGGCAAGCGCATGGGCTTTTCCCTGGCCGAAACCAAAGAACTGTTCGACCTCTGGGACGAAACGCTGACCGGCAATGAAAAGCAGCTGCTGAAGATGCTGGAAATCCTCAGCGCAAGACGGGAACAGCTGGAACAGCAGAAAGAAGACATCGCCATGGCAGAGATGGAAATGGACACCGCCGAAGCACGGTGCCGCGAGGCCCTGACCGAACTGCAGAAGAAAAAGGAAGAGCAGGGCCTGACGACGAACACCAAAGAAACCGCTGTCAGCAAATAGCACCTGGCAGCCAACGGATACCCGACGTTAAAAACAAAAAGGTAGCAAACGATGAAATCACAGTACTCAGAGCTCAATTTCGGCCTCGGCGAGACCCTGGACATGCTCCGGGAACAGGTGAACAACTTCGCCGCCACCGAAATCGCCCCGCGGGCCGAGGAAATCGACAAAAACAACGAATTCCCCATGGACCTGTGGCGCAAACTGGGCGACATGGGCCTGCTGGGCATTACCGTCAGCGAAGAGTACGGCGGCTCCGACATGGGCTATGTGGCCCACGTCATCGCCATGGAAGAAATCAGCCGCGCCTCGGCCTCCGTTGGCCTCTCTTACGGTGCCCACTCCAACCTGTGCGTGAACCAGATTCACCGCAACGGCACCGAAGAACAAAAGCAGAAATACCTGCCCAAGCTGGTTACCGGTGAACACATCGGCGCCCTGGCCATGTCCGAGCCCAACGCCGGCTCCGACGTAATCTCCATGAAACTCCACGCCCGCGACGAAGGCGACCACTACGTCCTCAACGGCAACAAAATGTGGATCACCAACGGCCCGGACGCACACACTTACGTTATCTACGCCAAGACCGACCCGAAAGGCGGTTCCAAAGGCGTCACCGCCTTTATCGTGGAGCGCGACTACCCGGGCTTCAGTCGCCACCAGAAACTCGACAAACTCGGCATGCGCGGCTCCAACACCTGTGAACTGGTGTTCCAGGACTGCAAAGTTCCCAAAGAAAACGTCCTCGGCGGCGTGGGCAACGGTGCCAAAGTCCTCATGAGCGGCCTCGACTACGAACGCCTCGTCCTCTCCGGCGGCCCGCTGGGCATCATGCAGGCTGCTATGGACGTGGTCGTCCCCTACATCCGCGAGCGCAAACAATTCGGCCAGGCCATCGGTGAATTCGAACTGGTACAGGGCAAAGTCGCCGACATGTACACCTGGATGAACACCGCGAAATCCTACGTCTACATGGTGGCCCAGTCCGCCGACCGCGGCGAAACCACCCGCAAAGACGCCGCCGGCGCCATCCTCTACTCCGCCGAAATGGCCACCAAACTGGCCCTGGACGCCATCCAGCTGCTGGGCGGCAACGGCTACATCAACGAATACCCGACCGGCCGCCTGCTGCGGGACGCGAAACTCTACGAAATCGGCGCTGGAACGTCTGAAATCCGACGGATGCTGATCGGTCGCGAGCTGTTCCTGAACAAGTAACGACGCACAGAATCCAGCTCCAATTGTACGACTAGGGACTGGAGGGGTGTCGTTCCGAAAATTTCGGAGGCCATGGATGGCCGGAGAGAAGCGCACATGGATGTGCTCGTAGCGGTTTTCGGAACGACACCCCTCCAGGCCCGTGCCCCCAACCCGAGGGACCACGGAACATGACGATACTCCAAAGCAAAATCAACCCAAGGTCCGACGAATTCCAGGCCAACCACCAGGCCATGCAACAAGCCGTCGCCGACCTCCGGGAAAAAGTCGAAAAGATCCACCAGGGCGGCGGCCCCGACTACCAGAAGCGCCACACCGACCGAGGCAAACTCCTGCCCCGCGAGCGCATCAACACCCTCATCGACGAAGGCTCCCCCTTCCTCGAAATCGGCCAGTTCGCCGCCTACAACGTCTATAAAGAAGAAGTGCCCGCCGCTGGCGTCATCGCCGGCATCGGCCGCGTCTCCGGCACCGAGTGCATGATTATCGCCAACGACGCCACCGTCAAAGGCGGCACCTACTTCCCGCTGACCGTGAAAAAGCACCTGCGGGCCCAGGAAATCGCCATGGCCAACCGCCTGCCCTGCATCTACCTGGTGGATTCCGGCGGCGCCAACCTGCCCCAACAGGACGAAGTCTTCCCGGACCGCGACCACTTCGGCCGCATTTTCTATAACCAGGCCCGCATGAGCGCAGACGACATCCCACAGATTGCTGTCGTTATGGGCCTGTGTACCGCCGGGGGCGCCTACGTACCCGCTATGGCCGACGAATCCATCATCGTTCGTAACCAGGGCACCATCTTCCTGGCCGGCCCACCGCTGGTAAAAGCGGCCACGGGTGAAGTGGTCAGCGCGGAAGACCTGGGGGGCGCAGACGTGCATTGTAAAATCTCCGGTGTCGCCGACCACTACGCCGAGAATGATGCCCACGGCCTGGCAATCGCCCGGCGCTGCGTGGCCAACCTGAACCGTCGCAAACCAGTACCGGTTGAGGTCCAGAAGCCCCGCGCCCCGCTGTACGATCAGGAAGAAATCTACGGCATCGTCGGCACCGACCTGCGCAAGCAGTTTGATGCGCGCGACGTCATCGCCCGCATCGTCGACGGCTCAGAATTCGACGAATTCAAGCGCTATTACGGCTCCACCCTGGTAACCGGGTTTGCCCACATCCACGGCTACCCCGTGGGCATCATCGCCAACAACGGCATCCTGTTCAGCGAATCCGCTCAGAAAGGCGCGCACTTTATTGAACTGTGTTGCCAACGCAACATACCCCTGCTGTTCCTGCAGAACATTACCGGCTTCATGGTCGGCCAGAAGTACGAAGCCGAGGGCATCGCCAAACACGGCGCCAAGATGGTGATGGCCGTGGCCTGTGCCAACGTGCCCAAGATCACCGTTCTGATTGGCGGTAGCTACGGCGCCGGCAACTACGGCATGTGTGGCCGCGCCTACAGCCCGGACTTCCTTTGGATGTGGCCCAATGCACGCATCTCAGTGATGGGCGGCGAACAGGCCGCCGGCGTACTGGCGCAGGTACGCCGGGAAGGCCTGGAGCGCAAAGGCCAGAGCTGGAGCGCCGAGGAAGAAGCCGAGTTCAAAAGGCCCATTACCGAGACTTACGAACACCAGGGCCATCCCTACTACGCCAGCGCCCGCCTGTGGGATGACGGCGTGATCGACCCGGCCCAGACCCGGGAAGTGGTCGCCCTGAGCTTGTCTGCCACCCTCAACCGGCCCGCCAAGCCCACGCGCTTCGGCGTGTTCCGCATGTAAAGGAGCGCAGTCATGTCACAGCAAGACACAGCGGTTCTGCTGCACCAACGGGGCGATGGCGTCTCGGAAGTGGTGCTGAACCGCCCGGACAAACGCAACGCCTTCGACGACGTGATCATCCAGCAGCTAATTCAGGCACTGGAACACGTGGACCGGGATGAGCAAACGCAGATTGTCATCCTCCGGTCTGAAGGCAAACACTTTTCCGCCGGTGCCGACCTGGGCTGGATGCGCCGCATGGCGGACAACACCCGCCAGGAAAATCTGGACGACTCCCGGGAACTGGCCCGTCTGATGAACACCCTGAACCACCTGTCCAAGCCCGTGATCGGCCTGGTGCAGGGGGCGGCCTTCGGCGGCGCGGTCGGCCTCGCGGCCTGCTGCGACATTGTGCTGGCCACTGAAAAAGCCAGCTTCTGCCTGAGCGAAGTCAAACTCGGCCTGATTCCGGCCGTGATCAGCCCCTATGTGGTGCGAGCCATCGGCGAACGTCAGGCCCGGCGCTATTTCCTGTCGGCGGAAGTCTTCAGTGCACAGGAGGCCCAGCAGTATGGCCTGGTTCACATAGTGTGCGGAGACGAACAGGCCATGCATCGGCGTTGCGACGAGCTGCTGCTGCAACTTGCGCTGAACGGCCCCGAAGCCATGAAAGCAGCCAAAGAACTGGTCTTTGCCGTCAGCCACAAGACCATCACCTCCGAGGTGATTGACGATACCGCGCAGCGCATCGCCGATATTCGTGTGGGCGAAGAAGGCCAGGAAGGACTCAGCGCTTTCCTGAACAAACGAAAGGCCAGTTGGATTCCGGAGACACAATAATGTTTAACAAGATCCTGATAGCCAACCGGGGCGAAATCGCCTGCCGGATCATCCAGACGGCCCATCGAATGGGCATCCGCTGCGTGGCGGTCTATTCCGAAGCCGACGCCAACGCCCGGCACGTCGCCATGGCCGACGAGGCGTTCTACATAGGCCCAGCCCCCAGCTCCGAAAGCTACCTGCGGGCCGACAAGATTATCGAGATTGCCAAAGCAAGCGGCGCCCAGGCCATCCACCCTGGGTACGGTTTTCTGTCTGAAAACACCGATTTCGCGGAAGCCTGCGAGGCCAACGGTATCGTCTTTATCGGGCCGCCCTCTTCCGCCATTGCCGCCATGGGCTCCAAGTCCGCTGCAAAAGCGATCATGGAAAAAGCCGGTGTACCGCTGGTGCCGGGCTACCACGGCAAGGACCAGTCGCCGGACCTGCTGAGGGCTGAAGCCGAAAAATGCGGCTTCCCGCTGCTATTGAAAGCCGTTGCCGGGGGCGGTGGTAAAGGCATGCGTGTGGTCGAGAACATGGTCGAATTCGACGATGCCCTGGCCGCGGCCCAGCGCGAGGCGAAAAACGCCTTCGGCAACCCGGACATGCTGATCGAGCGCTACCTGACCCAGCCACGCCATGTCGAAATCCAGGTGTTCTGCGATCAATCCGGCAACGGCATCTATCTGGCCGAGCGGGACTGCTCCGTGCAGCGCCGGCACCAGAAAGTGCTGGAAGAAGCGCCCGCCCCCGGCCTCAGTGAAGACACCCGCAAAGCCATGGGCGAAGCCGCTGTGCGAGCGGCCCAGGCCATCAACTACGTGGGCGCAGGCACTGTCGAGTTTCTGTACGACGTGGACGGTTCCTTCTTCTTCATGGAAATGAACACCCGCCTGCAGGTAGAACACCCGGTCACCGAAATGGTCACCGGCCAGGATCTGGTGGAATGGCAACTGAAAGTGGCCTGGGGTGAGCCCCTGCCGCTGACCCAGGACCAGGTAAAAACCCGAGGCCACGCCATCGAGGCGCGTATTTACGCCGAAGACCCGGATCAGGACTTCCTGCCCGCTACGGGTACTCTGCGTTATCTGAGCACTCCGGATGAATCCGCCCACGTGCGGGTAGATACCGGCGTGACCGAAGGCGATGAAATCAGCATCCACTATGACCCGATGATCGCCAAACTGATCGTATGGGACGAGACCCGCGAACAGGCGGTCAACCGCATGGTTCAGGCCCTGGAGCACTACCGTATCGCCGGGCTGAAAACCAATATCCGGTTCCTGCACGCGGCGGTGGATGCGCAGCCATTCCGCGAAGCCGAGCTGACCACCAACTTCATTGCCACTCACAACGACCTGCTGTTCCCGAAATCCAGACTGGATCTGGACAAGGCACTGGTGCTTGCCGCTGGATTCATTCTGGAGCAACGCAAATCAGCGGAACCGGTTACCGGCGATCCCTGGTCGCCGTTCGGCCGCAAGAACAGCTGGCGCATGAACTCCGAATACGCCCAGCCTCTCACCCTTCAGGTGGGCGACGATAAACACGAGCTCAAGATCCTGGAACGGGATGACCGCTACCAGGTCTTCGTGGGCGGCAGCGTGTACCACCTGAACGCCAAACTGAATGACGATTACCTGCAGGCGGTGATCAACGGCCACCGGCTAAGCGTGCACGGCAACCTGCACAACGAAGAACTGGTGCTCTTCTACGAGGGCGATACCTTCAAGTGCACCGTATACCGGGAAACCTACGGGTTTGAGGAAATGGCCAGCGAAGGCAGCCTGGCGGCGCCCATGAACGGCTCCGTAGTGGCGATTCAGGCCCAGGTAGGCGACAAGGTAACGGCCGGCCAGACGCTGGTGATCATGGAAGCCATGAAAATGGAACACGCCATCAAGGCACCCGCCGATGGTGTGGTTTCCGAGATTTTCTACGCCGAGGGTGACCAGGTGGCCGAGGGTGCGGAACTCATCGCCATCGACACCGGGGAGGCAGAATAATGGCCTTTCCGAAGCAGGCTCGGTTGGTGGAAATGAGCCCCAGGGACGGGCTTCAGAATGAGCCCGGCGATGTGATCGCCACCGGGGTCAAAACCGGCCTGATCGACCGGCTGGCCGATTGCGGTCTCAGCCACATCGAGGCCGCCAGCTTCGTATCACCCAAATGGGTGCCGCAAATGGGCGACGCGGCCGCAGTGATGGCCGGCATCACCCGTAAACCTGGCGTTCGCTACTCGGCCCTTACCCCGAACCTGAAAGGATTCGAGGGCGCCCTGGCGGCCGGGGCCGACGAAGTGGCGGTATTCGGTGCGGCATCGGAGTCCTTCACCCAAAAGAACATCAACTGCACGATTGCTGAAAGCCTGGAGCGCTTTGCACCGGTGGTTGAAGAAGCCCGCAAACACGGCATTCCCGTGCGCGGTTACGTGTCTACCGTGATGGGCTGCCCGTACGAGGGCGATATCCAACCGGCACAGGTGGCCACCGTGGCCAAGGCCCTGTACGACATGGGCTGCCACGAAATTTCCCTGGGCGACACCATCGGCGTGGGTACGCCCCTGAAAGCCAAGCGCATGCTCGAAGCCGTGGCTGCCCATGTGCCCATGGACAAACTGGCGGCGCATTTCCACGACACCTATGGTCAGGCCCTGGCCAATCTGTACGCAGTACTGGAAGAGGGTGTAAGCGTGATTGACGCCTCTGTAGCCGGTCTGGGCGGCTGCCCTTATGCCAAAGGGGCCTCTGGCAACGTAGCCACCGAAGACGTGCTATACCTGCTTAACGGCCTGGGCATCGATACCGGCGTGGATCTGAACAAGCTGGTGAAAACCGGCGACTGGATCTGCGCGCAACTGAAACGTCATAACGGCTCTAAAGTGGGCCAGGCACTCGGGGGCCTGTGCCAGTAACTTTCCAGCCCTCAACTACAAAAACAATGGAGGCAGAGACATGAGCAAGACTCTCCCAAGTTACACCAGTGGTATCGCAGAAAAGCCACTGCTGGGCATGACCATCGGCGATATGCTGGACCGCACCGCCCAACAGTTTCCCGACAACGAGGCTCTGGTGTGCCTGCACCAGGACATTCGCTGGACTTACCAAGAGTTCGTCGACAAGGTGAACGAGGCGGCCCGGGCGTTCATGGCCATCGGCGTCAAGCGTGGCGACCGCGTGGGCATCTGGTCACCCAACCGTTACGAATGGACCGTTACCCAGTTTGCGACCGCGAAAGTGGGCGCCATTCTGGTAAACATCAACCCGGCCTACGGTGTGCACGAGCTGAAGTACGCCATGAATCTGGCCGGCATCAGCGTTCTGGTTACCGCCGACAGCTTCAAAACCTCCAACTACCGGGAAATGATCTACGAGCTGGCCCCGGAACTGAAACGCAGCGCACCCGGTAAACTCAAAGCTGACAACGTCCCCGATCTTCGGGCGGTCATTAACGTACACCCGGATAACCACGAGGGTATGTGGACCTGGCAGGATTTCCTGGGCTTTGCCGGCGAGGTATCAGAAGCCGATCTTGCCAAGCGCCAGAATGAGTTGCAGTTCGACGACCCCATCAATATCCAGTTCACCTCCGGTACCACCGGCAACGCGAAAGGCGCCACGCTCACCCACCACAACATTCTGAACAACGGCTATTTTGTTGGTGAAAGCCAGCGCCTGACCGAGAACGACCGGCTGGTGATTCCAGTGCCGCTCTACCATTGCTTCGGCATGGTGATGGGCAACCTGGGCTGCATCACCCATGGCACCGCCATGATCTACCCGAGCGAAGGCTTTGACCCGAAAACCGTACTCCAGGCGGTCCACCAGGAAAAAGCCACGGCCTTGTACGGTGTCCCCACCATGTTCATCGCCGAACTGGCCGACCCGGAGTTCGACAGCTACGACCTTTCCACCCTGCGCACCGGCATCATGGCAGGTTCCATCTGCCCCGCCGAAGTCATGAAGAAGGTCAACGGCAAAATGCACATGAAAGAAGTGCAGATTGCCTACGGCATGACGGAAACCAGCCCGGTTTCCACCCAGACCAGTTCCCTCGACCCGTTCGAGAAGCAGGTCACCACCGTGGGCCGCACCCAGCCGCACCTGGAAACCAAGATTGTCGACCCGGGCACCGGCAACGTCATGCCCCGCGGTGAGATTGGCGAACTGTGTACCCGCGGCTACAGCGTAATGCTGAAGTACTGGAACAACGAGGAAAAGACCCGCGAAGCCATCGACGATGCCGGCTGGATGCACACCGGCGACCTGGCGACCATGGACGAGGATGGTTACATCCAGATCGTGGGCCGCATCAAGGACATGGTGATCCGCGGTGGTGAAAACATCTACCCGAAAGAGATCGAAGAGTTCCTCTACACTCACCCGGCCATTGAAGAGGTGCAGGTAACCGGTATTCCGGACGAGAAGTACGGTGAAGAGCTGATTGCCTGGGTGAAACTGCGGCCCGATGCAGACCCGGTAACCGCAGAGGACCTGCAGGCCTTCTGCAAGGGCAAGATCGCCCACTTCAAGATTCCCAAAAACTACAAGTTTGTGGATGCATTCCCGATGACCGCGACCGGGAAGATCCAGAAGTTCAAGATGCGGGAAATCTCGATTGAGGAAATGGGACTGAAGCAATAATCGAATACCGCCCAACCCCAGGAAACCCGGCCAAGGCCGGGTTTCTGCTATCTGTGAAACCTAATGCTTGCTCATACGCTTGTACCGGTAGGGCTCACCCTCTTCATTCTGCAGTTGATAATCGTAGGCGGCCTGGAGCCCGGTTTCGTCTTCCGTCTCGTCCTCCGGTTCCTGCTCCAGATAGCGCGGGTATAGAGGTGAAAACATGGCCACGACAATGCCAATGGCGCAGAAGAACCCAAAGGCATCGGCATAGCCCACCTGCCCCACCAGCATACCGACCACAGGCGAGCCCGCTGCCTGTCCCAGAGACACCGCCATGAATGGCAGCACCGGCCCCATGGACAGCCGCCCCGGCAACAAACGAATCCCTGTCATCAGGTACAGCCCGGTCAGACTCATATAGGCCAGCCCGAACACCAGGGCTGAAAACGCTGCCAGCGGCAGGTTGTCTGGACTGGCAGCCAACAGAGCCAGGCTCGCCGCAAGCATCATCAACATCAATGCCTGGGTGATCGGCGGGTTATTGCGGTCTGCCAGATCGGCAACCACGGCACCACCCAGGCCAGCAACCCCGACGCCCAGCCACAGCCAGGCGGTGGAATCGGAACTCATTTCACCCAGGTTCACCACCAGGTCGGGCGCGAAAATCCAGTAGGCCGCCGAGACAAACCCCATCATGAAGCCAAAGATCGAGAGCCGTAACAGGCGCCACCACTGCAAAGCCGTGATCGCCGGCGGTGGCGCTGCGTTAGATGGCATCACCCGTGAAACTGAAGGCAGGAAAAACCAGGTGGCAAACACCCCGATCAGGGCAAGAACGGCAAAAGACGCGTAGGTATAGCGCCAGGCCCCGGCCAGAAAAAGAACCGTGGGCACCGCGACCATCACCCCCACGCTGGTACCAGCATTCATCACCGAGCTGACCCGGCCATGCATCGAGCGCCGCACCAGTGCCTGCATGGCCGCTGTCAGGGCAGGCATCATCAGGCCCGTGCAGATACCACAGGCAAATACGCCCAGCCCCAGTGACAGGGCACCGGCCGACTGACTGATCAAAGCCAGTCCGACTACCCCAAAAACGCCGGAGGCCATCGCCGTATTCCGGGCGCCGAGACGGTCGGCACACCAGGGCGCCACCACCGACGTCAGTGCAAAACTGATCAGAGGGAGTGCACCGATGATACCGATCACATGGGGCGACAAAGACAGATCCGCACGAATGGGCGGAACAAACAGACCGAAGGCGAAGCGCGCAAGACCGAAGCTGATCGCAATCAACCCCGCGCCCAGTAATGCGAATGCTGTGCTTGAGGGAAACCTCATGCCACCTCCGCTGACTGAAAATCATGGTAAACCATGTATTCAAATGTCAGCGTAGTCGCCAACCTCAGCCAGCGACAACTTTGATTTACTTCCCACCATTCCCCTGCTGAGCTCAAACACTCGGTAAAGGCGCACGCCGCTCGCTTTCTGGATAGTTGCCAATAGCCGTTGTCGATTTCGACCATTCCCAACCGACTAGACTCATAGACACAAACCAAACGTCCAGGAGGGTTATTGCAATGACACATCCGAAAAATACCATTTGCCTCTGGTTCAACGGCCAGGCTGAGGAGGCCGCCCAGTTTTATACCAGCATCTTCCCCGATTCCTCAGTTGGCAGGATATTGCGCGCACCCGGGGACTATCCCGCCGGATCCAGGGGCGACGTCTTAACGGTCGAATTTACGGTGCTTGGCGTTCCCTGTCTTGGGCTCAACGGCGGCCCCGCCTTCCAGCATAACGAGGCCTTTTCTTTCCAGATTGCGACTTGGGATCAGGAAGAAACAGATCGCTATTGGCATGCCATAGTCGATAACGGGGGCGAGGAAAGTGCGTGCGGATGGTGCAAAGACAAGTGGGGACTTTCGTGGCAGATAACCCCCGTGGCCCTTACTGAGGCGATCAATAACCCGGACCCCAGTGTTGCCAAGCGTGCCTTCGACGCCATGATGACCATGGGAAAAATCGATATTGCTGCTATCGAGGCAGCGGTTGGCCCCTGAGAGCCACACCTGGATCAAGTGATGGGAGCAAGAAACGCCACTGGCTGGTCGATTGACGCTTTGCAGCCAGAGCTAACGGGTAAAGTCTTCGACTTCCTCATAGTGCGTCACTGAAACGCGCTCCCCCAGTGCCCGCATGCCCACCATCTGCGCAGGGTTTTCCCCGCTCCAGAATGCTTTCCAGCTTTCCACGGAATCCCATTTCGCGACGGTGAGCACCTCGGTTTTGTCCTCAGGACTGCGGAGCATAAAGCTACCCAGGGCTCCGGGCACGGTTTCATGGATATGGTTGGTGGTGCGAACCCAAACCTTCTTGAAGTCCGCGAAGTTCTCTTCCTTAACTTTCCAACGATAAACAACCCGAATCATACTGCCTCCTGCAGTTCCCTGGAAATCCCGAGGAGCTTATGGTCATTCAGGAGTCCTGAGCGGCCACTGCACAACCTTTTTAAACCCGTCCACGTGGATTTTACTAGACGTCATATCCCATGCTCTCGATCTTATCGAGCAGCAATCCATGGCCGTTTAGATAGATTGAGATTCTAATCGTCCTCCCATGGCGAAAACGAAGAACGTACCAATGCAGATGCTTGTTAAAGCTTATGCTTCTTAACTCGCTCCACGTAAACCGCCGTTTACCCTGCCAAAGGCTTTGAAACGTCAGGGACTCATCATCAAAGCAACCTCTGGTCCAGATCACCTCGGCCCATCCATAAATCGCGAAGGCGCCAAACATCTCCAACATCAGGATGATGGGGATATCCTGACCGCCATGGTCAACAAAAAACAACAACCAGAGCATTCCTGCCGCAATCAGCGTAGACGCCAAGCTGGTCAATATAAGGAACCAACCGAAGAAAAGCTTACCGCCGGTCTCAGCAGTTGATGATCTCTTTGCCGCATTGCTGACGATATAGTAGGTCAGAAAACTACCCACCACGCTGATTACAATCTTAGCCAAGACTTCCATGTTTGCCTTGAATCCAAATAGTTACAGGCGGGAGAACCCTGAGAACACCTTCAGCGGCTCAATGCCCCCCCGAACCTGGAGATGGAATTACCAATTACCTACCCCGCTGTTGCCAAGCCTGCCTTCGACACCATGATGACCATGGGAAAAATCGATGTTGCTGCTATCAAAAAGTTCAGTGGAGGCTAGAACGAGCTACAACATACTATCAAGCGTTTCCAAGCTTTCAGGCCCGCCGGCCAATCGCACACACCGAGCCGATTCTTCTTCCCAGGATGCAGCAGACTCTGTGTGAAGATGAACAGATATCTTCGACGTAAGAGTCTCTCCCAACAAACCAGCAGGAATCCAGACCATCCCGCTGTCCCTCAGACTATTAGGAACCGGACTACCACAGACCGAGCAAAAATCGCTTCTGAACCCACTGGGCTTCTTGTAACTGCGTATACCACTCTCACCGGAAACCCAACGAAAGGCATGCTCATTTACAAAAGTTGCGGCATTCGCCGCCGCTCCAGTGGCTTTTCGGCAGAGCGAACAGTGGCACTGATAAAGGTTTCGGATTTCCTCTGTGATTTCAAACTTTACACTTCCACAGAGACATTCGCCTTTCATAGATCATTCCTTTCGCCAGCTACCCCGTTCCCGGACTAATACCTCATCCCGGTTACGTATAACTTCAAGCAATCCATCCTGATGCACGTAGTACGCGGTATTTCCATTCTCAAACTTATACCCGAGAAAACGGCAGGGAGTATCGCCGTCGGCACAGAGTGTATGCCAGGAACTCCCTTCCAGCATGATGCTATTTCCTGTTGCCTTGCTTGTACCGTGATAGGTCATTTGGTTGCACGAAACCTCGCCTTCAGCGCAGCGAGATTCTATATTGATGATGAACCTCTCTGTTGCCAGCTCCGCCGCCGAGGCAGAAAACGAAAAAAAAGCGATGACAATGAGCTTTTTCATATGCGGCTTAACCCGTTGATTACGAGGGGCATCTCCCAGTTCTGAACTCACAGCATAGTCTTCAGTTATTCATAAAATTGCGGTGTTGCTCTTCTTTTTTATTCCACTACGACCAGAAGAGACAAAGGCAGCTCCGTGGATGGGTGACGAGGCTCGGTTAGTTCTATGATGGAGTAACCGCAGTCCCGGAACAACGCTACCCAGGAGCCGAGCGTGCGAAAGTACCAGGGCATGGATTGCCATGTTCCCGGGAAATCCCGAAAATCCTCATTGCGCCAACCGTCGAGATAGGGGCCGCTCACCAACCAGGGATGCACCGTCTGCATGACCATTCTTCCCCGAGGAGCAAGCAACGGCCGGAGAGCCCGCAATAACCCGGCCACGTCTTCATGGAGGATCGCGAAGTTCACAGACACCACATCAAAGTCGTGGCCTATCTTCCGGGCATCGTCGACAAGCTCAGAATAGGTACAGACGTGGAATCGTCCTCCCCCAAGGGACCGGGCCGCTTCAATCAACCCGGGGGAGCCGTCCACCCCGACGCAATCAACACCATGACTGGCGAGCGCCCGTACCAGCCAACCTTCTCCGCACCCCAAGTCAAGCACCCGCCTCGGATGTTGGGCGAGCACGGCGTTGACCATGGCCTGGTCAGTCACCAGGCGGCGACTCTCTATATCGCCGTCGCGGACCGCCGAGGTCCAGAGTTCGGCATTCGTTATCCAGCTTTGCGCCAACTCGGATGGTTTATTGGAGCGGTTGCTCATTCAGAATTCCCGCGTGCCACCAAGCATGCCCTGCCCGGCAGTTAAATGGGTTTACTGCCCTTTTCCTCGATCGAATCAATGGCCTGTTTCAAAAGCTCATTGAACGCCTCAGGCCTTTCCAACATCGGGAAATGGCCAGCATCCTCAATGTACATAAGCTGGTAATCATCAATGTGTTTTCTATTCTCTTCCACCGCTGTCGGCCATAACCTGGCGTTTATCGAGATGACGGGCACCCTGACTTCATCAAACGCAGTGGCCGCTTCGCCAGTGACATATCGCCCGAGATAGTTTCGGAAAGCGTTCAAGGCAATGGCCTTTGGCGCAGAAGACATATCTTCTTTCACCCAGGAAACCAATGGCTCATCGGCACCTTCAGGAAACATAGGTGCGACAAAATCCTTTACCGCCGTCGTAAAGTCAGCCTCAAAGGGCTGAGCCATTTCATCAACGACACTTTGGGGAATTCGCTCCGCAACGTTCTGTAAGGTATCAACCCCTATCACACCAACAACTCTGGCCGGCATCAATCTGGCTGCTTCGGCAATCACCGCACCGCCCATCGAATGCCCTACAAGAATGGCACGTTCAATGCGCTCTTGATCGACAATGGCCTTCACATCGTGAGCGAAAGCCACCATCGAATAATCAGAGCGGCCAACCGATGAGTGCCCATGGCCCGCCAGATCAACCGTAATCACCTGATAATCGCCGGCAAACGCCGGTATTTGTTGCTGCCAGTAGCGTCCATCACAACTCCAGCCGTGGATAAACACCAGAGCCGTTTTTCCACTCCCGACCACGTCATAAGCGATTCGTTCTGAGTCAGAAGACAGGGCAACCTTGTGCCTGACAGGTATCTGGTGAGAGGCACAGCCTGTCAGCAGGAGGAAAGACAACAAAACCAACACTATCGATTTATGCATAAACAATCCCTTTGGTTCATACAAGGCTGTTGTTAAGCGCCCGACGCGGGCATCCGGTTCACTGGATTGGACAGCTCAGAAAAGCCAATGGCCTCAGGCCATCGGCTTGAAATTCGGCAACGAAGCCACCCGTTTCAGCCATGCCAGAATCGCCGGATAGTCTGCCAGTTCAAAGCCGCCCTCGTGAGCTACGTGGGTGTAGGCATAAAGCGAGATGTCTGCCGTGGTCGCATGCTCCCCTGTGAGATAAGGGGTTTTCTGAAGCTGCTGCTCCATCACTCGCAACGCTTTGTGGCCGCCGGCTTGCTTCGACGCATATTCCGCAGCTCTGTCATCAGGCAGCCCAAGGTACTTATTGATGAAGCGGGCTACCGCGATATAAGGCTCATGGCTGTATTGTTCGAAAAACTGCCACTGCAGGATAAGCGCTTGAGCCAACCCGCCCTCAGGGTATAGCGCCGATCCGCCTGCCAGGAAGTTGATAATGGCGTTGGACTCGGAAAGCGTCTCGCCCTCATCGAGCTCCAGCAGAGGTATTTTGCCATTGGGGTTCTTTCGCAAGAACTCGTCGGACCTGGTGTCGCCAGCCAGAATATCGACCTCAATCCACTCGTGGTCGATGTTCAGGAGGTTGCACACCAGCTGAACTTTGTAGCAGTTGCCGGATTTGGCATCACCGTAAATTTTCATCTGCTCTCCTTACCGCGCCCCACAGGAGCACCCGATGTATGCTCCAGTCCGGAACGAACTACAATAACTTGTTAAGTGATTCCAGGCTGTCAGGCCCGCCATCCAGTAGCTTTGCGGCATAACGAGCAGTGGCATTGATAGAAGTTTCGAATCTCCTCCTCAATTGCGAACTTCACGTTTCCGCAGAGACACTCACCTTTCATCAATCGCTCCTTTGGCACTTTAGGCTGGGCTCATTCGGCAGCCGATTGACCCCAGAGGAATCTCAGGATATTTCAGCCATGGCGGCAGCATCTCAAACTCCATTGCACTGCTCCTTTGTTCCCGAAAAACTCCGCATATCGCCCGGGCTTTGAGACATACCGCAGAGCCAGCGAAGGTGCGTCCGACAATAGCCATTTATTTGCGTCTACACGGCTGGACGCTTGGCTAGCAACGCCCACACACCAGCTGACGAAAGCAGAGCTCCACCAGCAAAATTAAACCTACGCTGCGCTTTGGTCGATACAAGCAGCCGGCGAGCAGACGATGCGAAAACCGTATAGAGCGTGGCATTGATTGTCGCCAAAGCTACAAAGGTGACTGCAAGCAACCACATTTGGAGTACCCCGTTTTCGCCCGGCGTAATGAATTGCGGTAAAAAGGCCATGAAGAAAACAATCCCCTTTGGATTGAGCGCAGTTACCAGATACGTGTTGGTGAACAACTTCAAGTGCGAGGCGTCAGACGTGGGCTCCGCCATTGCAGTGGGTGAAAATCCTGCCCTGAACAATTTGATACCAAGATAGAGCAGGTACATACCACCTGCTACTTTTACGGCTGTGAACCAAAAAGCAGATACAACAAGCAACGCCCCTAAACCCACGAGCGAAGCAAACAGCGCGGTGGAGTCACCAAGTGCAACGGCCGCTACCAGAGGAACATTGGCTCGACGACCATGGGTTACTGAATAGCTGATGACGGCCAGAATCGTCGGGCCAGGAATCACCAATAGAACAACCGATGCGACGACAAACGCCATCCATGATTCGATCGCCATGAATCTTTCTCCTGAAAACTAACGCCTGAAGGCAGCGCCCTTTCCATGGCGCCGAAGGAGCTATGGAAAGGGCGTCCGGCGGAGGCCGCAGTCCCGAACGAACTACAACAATTTGTTAGGGCTTAGTCTGCGCCTCGATTGATGTAGAAGAACTTCAGAGAACACATTGTCGCAGACGCCCCTAAGAAAAGCGTGATTGCAACGAGCAATGGTTTAATGGCATCGCTTGAGCCAAAGATCAGCAATAGACCCGAAATGACTCCAATCAGCACTGAACATAGGGCAACTGCCAGTGAGATCCTATTGATAAGATCGAGCACGCTCGATGAACCAGACATGAAAATCCCCATGTAATGTGGAATAATGTTAATGGCCAATTAAAATG